>NZ_JALDWB010000007.1:0-715 GCF_023110435.1 Streptococcus oralis | reverse complement strand
GAGTAATTCTCCTACTTTAATGGGCACGAGTGGACTCGAACCACCGACCTCACGCTTATCAGGCGTGCGCTCTAACCACCTGAGCTACGCGCCCAAGTTAAAAACTTGGTAATTTGAACAAAGTTCAAAGCGGGTGACGAGAATCGAACTCGCGACAACAGCTTGGAAGGCTGTAGTTTTACCACTAAACTACACCCGCATAACTATTATAAAATGGCGCGAGACGGAATCGAACCGCCGACACATGGAGCTTCAATCCATTGCTCTACCAACTGAGCTACCGAGCCAAATTGCGGGAGCAGGATTTGAACCTACGACCTTCGGGTTATGAGCCCGACGAGCTACCGAGCTGCTCCATCCCGCGTTAATAATAAAAAGGAGGATGTGGGATTCGAACCCACGCACGCTTTTACACGCCTGACGGTTTTCAAGACCGTTCCCTTCAGCCAGACTTGGGTAATCCTCCAAAATATATAATGGACCTTGTAGGACTTGAACCTACGACCACTCGGTTATGAGCCGAGAGCTCTAACCAGCTGAGCTAAAGGTCCAACAAGATCTTTATAGCGGCGAAGGGGATCGAACCCCCGACCTCCCGGGTATGAACCGGACGCTCTAGCCAGCTGAGCTACACCGCCATCAATCGGGAAGACAGGATTCGAACCTGCGACACCTTGGTCCCAAACCAAGTACTCTACCAAGCTGAGCTACTTCC
>NZ_JALDWB010000006.1:0-116180 GCF_023110435.1 Streptococcus oralis | reverse complement strand
GCAGCTAGCGCCGTTGTCAACAAGGCCAATGTATCCTTCGTCGGTAAATGGACCTTTGAAGCCAACAAGTACCAAGCGACTTACCGCTTCGAGAGCGCCACAGCAGGTAAGCAACTTCCAGCAGCTATCGCAGCCTTGACCCCAAGCGACAGTGCAACATATGTGAATGGTGCCTCTGTTTCAGCTCAGCAACCATCCCAAACCACTTACACAGATACTGTGAACGATGGCACATGGACCTTCAAGGGTTACGACGCAGCTAGCGCCGTTGTCAACAAGGCTGATGTAGAGTTTGTAGGTAACTGGGCCTTTGAAGCCAACAAGTACCAAGCAAGTTACCGCTTCGAAAGTGCGACAGCAGGAAAAGCACTTCCAGCAGCCATTGCAGCATTGACTCCAAGCGACAGTGCAACTTATGTGAATGGGGACACTGTTTCCGCTAAACAACCAGCGCAAGCGACCTACACAGATACTGTGAACGATGGCACTTGGACCTTCAAGGGTTATGACGCAGCTAGCGCCGTTGTCAACAAGTCCAATGTAGAGTTTGTAGGTAAGTGGGAATTCAAAGCGAATCCGACAAATGCTGAAACTTATACGCCTCAAGTAACGGAAGAAACTATCAAGGTTGGAGAAACACCTGACTTGACCGATAATGTGAAGAACTTGACAAGCCTTCCAGCTGGCACTAAGGTAGTAGATATCACACCTGTGGGTCAAATTGACATAACAAAACCAGGAACTTACACAGGTAAGGTACGAGTTGATTATCCAGATGGTTCTTCTACTGAAGTTCCTGTACCAGTTAATGTTTTACCTGCACCGGTAACTGAAACCTATCAAGTGACTTATCGCTTCGAAAGTGCAACCGCAGACAACAACTTGCCAGCAGAAGTATTGAGCTTACTTCCACAAAGTGGAACATATACTACAAGTTCTTCTGCAGCGATTACTTTCGTTCCAGAAGCACCGATGCCTGTAGAAGTTGCTGTTGCAAATGGTACATGGACATTCTTAGGTTACCAAGAAGTGGAAGAGGGGGCAAATCTAACCTTCGTCGGTAAGTGGGTCTTTGAAGCTAAGCAAGATCCTAGTCCACAACCACAGCCGGCACCAACGCCACAACCAGCACCTCAACCAAATCCAGTTCCACCAGTTAATCCAGGAGGAGAGCAGGGGGCTGATAATAATCAGGCAGATAGACATCAACCAGAACAACCAAGAAAACCTGAAGAGAATCCACCAGCTCAAAGTCCAGCAGGAGAAAAAGCAAAACAAGCTACATTGCCAAATACGGGTAGCACTGCACCACTTTCACTCACTGGACTAATGACTAGCTCTCTTCTTGCAGGTCTAGCAGCGTTGCTTCTTGGTCGCAAGCGGAAAGATGATTAAGCACTAATTTTATCTAGAAGCTTTCGACTTTTACAAGATTCTTAAGCAACTGTTTGACTGTTTGACAAATCAATCTGAGTTGCAAGCTTTAAGGCTGAGAGAAGACCAATTTGGTCTTCTCTTTTTGTATTTTGGGTAGAAATCAAATGTGAGATTTCAAGTCTAAGAGAGGTATTTGGTGAAATTGATAGCCTTGTGATAGGCCAGATGAGTTGGACTACTGAAAATGTTCAAAATATGGTATAATGGTTAAGTGAATAGAATTGAGGATAATATGTCATTTACGAAATTTCAGTTTAAAAACTATATAGAAAAGGCATTGGAGGAGTTGAAGTTTACAACTCCTACCGAAGTTCAGGAAAAGTTGATTCCTATTGTCTTGGCAGGTCGAGACTTGGTTGGCGAGTCAAAAACAGGTTCAGGAAAGACTCATACTTTTTTGCTCCCCATTTTCCAGCAATTAGATGAAACTAGCGATAGTGTGCAAGCGGTAATCACTGCTCCAAGTCGTGAATTAGCTACTCAGATCTACCAAGCGGCTCGTCAGATTGCATCTCACTCAGAAGTTGAAGTTCGTGTGGTCAACTATGTTGGTGGTACGGATAAGGCTCGTCAGATTGATAAATTGGCAAGTAACCAGCCCCATATTGTCATCGGGACTCCAGGTCGTATCTATGACTTGGTCAAATCTGGTGATTTAGCTATTCACAAGGCCAAGATCTTTGTTGTTGATGAAGCCGATATGACCTTGGATATGGGATTCTTAGAGACAGTTGATAAGATAGCAGGAAGCCTTCCAAAAGATTTGCAATTTATGGTCTTTTCAGCGACTATTCCACAAAAATTGCAGCCATTCTTGAAAAAATACTTGTCAAATCCTGTTATGGAGAAAATAAAGACCAAAACTGTTATTTCTGATACTATTGATAATTGGTTGATTTCGACCAAGGGACGAGATAAGAATGCTCAGATTTATGAATTGACTCAAGTCATGCAACCTTATCTGGCTATGATTTTTGTTAATACCAAGACGCGTGCGGATGAATTGCATGCATACTTGACTGCTCAAGGATTGAAGGTAGCAAAGATTCATGGAGATATTGCCCCTCGTGAACGCAAGCGGATCATGAATCAGGTGAAAAATCTAGATTTTGAGTATATTGTCGCAACGGACTTGGCAGCGCGTGGAATTGATATTGAAGGTGTCAGTCATGTCATCAATGATGCCATTCCGCAAGACTTGTCCTTCTTTGTTCACCGTGTTGGACGAACTGGGCGTAACGGACTGCCTGGTACGGCTATTACCCTTTACCAGCCTAGTGATGACTCGGATATCCGTGAGTTGGAAAAATTAGGCATCAAGTTTACTCCTAAGATTGTCAAAGACGGAGAGTTCCAAGATACCTATGACCGTGATCGTCGTGCCAATCGTGAAAAGAAGCAGGATAAGCTTGATATCGAAATGATTGGCTTGGTCAAAAAGAAAAAGAAAAAAGTCAAACCAGGTTATAAGAAGAAGATTCAATGGGCAGTGGATGAAAAACGTCGCAAAACTAAGCGTGCTGAAAATCGTGCTCGTGGCCGTGCCGAGCGTAAAGCCAAACGCCAAACATTTTAAGGATAAAATTGGAGTCGAATGGCTCCTTTTTGTTACTTTTCTTTAAGATTTTTCTAAAGAATGCAAAAAAAAATAAAAAGTGGTATAATGATAAGGTTATATAGTCCCGATAAGATGGTAGAAAGGTTTATTTTTCTTTCGAGTCGCAACCTGTAGAGGATAGGATTTTCTACCAGTACTTTGTAACTCTATAACAATATTTTTTTAAGGGGGGACATTTTTATGTCAGAACGTAAATTATTCACGTCTGAATCTGTATCTGAGGGGCATCCGGATAAGATTGCAGACCAAATTTCAGATGCGATTTTGGATGCTATTTTAGCAGAGGATCCAGAAGCGCACGTTGCTGCTGAGACAGCTGTATACACTGGTTCTGTCCACGTTTTTGGTGAAATTTCTACAAATGCTTATGTGGATATCAACCGCGTGGTTCGTGATACCATTGCAGAGATTGGCTATACTAATACGGAGTATGGTTTTTCTGCGGAGACGGTGGGAGTTCATCCGTCACTTGTTGAGCAGTCCCCAGATATCGCCCAAGGTGTTAACGAAGCCTTGGAAGTCCGTGGAAATGCAGATCAAGATCCGCTTGATTTGATTGGAGCTGGAGATCAAGGTCTTATGTTTGGATTTGCAGTGGACGAAACAGAGGAACTCATGCCATTGCCAATCTCACTTAGCCACAAACTGGTTCGTCGTTTGGCAGAACTTCGCAAGTCTGGTGAAATCAGCTATCTTCGCCCAGATGCCAAATCCCAAGTGACTGTTGAATACGATGAGAATGACCGTCCAGTGCGCGTGGATACAGTCGTTATTTCTACTCAGCATGATCCAGAAGTCAGCAACGAACAAATTCACAATGATGTGATTAACAAGGTTATCAAAGAGGTCATTCCAGCCTCTTACTTGGATGAGCAAACAAAATTCTTCATCAATCCAACTGGTCGCTTTGTCATCGGTGGACCTCAAGGAGACTCAGGTTTGACTGGCCGTAAGATTATCGTGGATACTTATGGTGGCTACTCTCGTCACGGTGGTGGTGCCTTCTCTGGTAAGGATGCGACTAAGGTGGACCGTTCAGCCTCATATGCGGCTCGTTATATTGCCAAAAATATTGTTGCAGCGGGTCTGGCTAAAAAGGCAGAAGTTCAATTGGCTTATGCTATCGGTGTTGCCCAGCCTGTTTCTGTTCGTATCGATACTTTTGGTACAGGAACAGTAGCTGAAAGCAAGCTTGAAAAAGCGGCTCGTCAAATCTTTGACCTTCGCCCAGCAGGAATTATCCAAATGCTAGACCTCAAACGTCCAATTTACCGTCAAACAGCGGCTTATGGACACATGGGACGTACAGATATTGACCTTCCGTGGGAACGTTTGGATAAGGTAGATGCTTTGAAAGAAGCTGTGAAATAAAATTAAAAGATTGGTAGTTCCTACCAATCTTTTTTGCAAAAGAAAACCAGCTCTAGGCTGGCTTTCTTATTTTGTAGGAATAGAAATTTCAATCAATTTATCTGAATAAAGCGTCTTGATATTAGCTTCATCAATTTTTTGTTTATCAATTTTGCGTTTCATGAAGAAATCTTGAATGGTTTCGATTTCTGGTTCACGAATAGCACGGTGTTTGTTGGAAATGAGGATTTCATAGTGAAGCGGAGCTTGTGTGAAAATCACATCTGTGTTTCCAGCAGAATAGACCTCAACAAGAGTTGCGTCAGTACTTTCTAATTGGCTTTTAACAAGTTGCGAGTGTGAATTAGTCGTGTTGATAAGCTTCATAATAGTTCCTCCGATTTTCTAACTCTATTATAGCACTTTTTGGATAAAATCGTGTATTTTAGTCAATTTCATGCTGTTTTTTCCAAGCTTCAATTCCCCATTTATGGCTACCACGTTTGAGTTTTTCAATTGCTTCATCAATAGGAAACCAAGCAATATGATTAAAATCTTCCAATGGCTTTTGTACTTCTTGGAAAGAAGTGGCTTCGTAGAGGTAGGCTGGGTTGTAGTAGTAGGTATCACGGTGACGAGAGTAAAAATACTCATCAGCTTGCCCATAATAGGTTCCAATCTCAGCTGTAAAGCCAAGTTCTTCGATTAGTTCTCTCTTCAGTGCTTCTTGATGGTCTTCGCCTGCTTCAATCTCTCCACCTGGCAAGAACCAAGCACCATTGGGAGCTTGAACTAAGACAATTTGTTTTTTTTCTGGATCAGGAATAACTACGTAAACGCCGTAGCGGGGCAGGTAGGTCACATTCTCTCTTTTTTCACCAAAAGTTAGGTTTGCCATCGCATTTTCCTCATTCTCTAGTATCTTTATTATTATCATAATGGACGAGGGGCAAGCTGTCAAGAATTTACAGTTATTTTAGTAAAAAAGGTGCAGAAAATGATAGACTTCCTGCACCTGTTATATAGCTTTATTCTTCTTTTTCAGAAGCAATTTCTTCTATTTTTTCAGTTTTTTTGGCAGATTTGATTTGAATCTTACCATTGCTTGTCATGACTGCCTTGAGGGCTTTCTCACTTGGATTTTCAAGGTAGAAGTCAGTGATGGCGTCCTCGATATGGTCTTGAATGGTACGACGGAGTGGCCGTGCCCCCATTTTTGGATCATAACCTAGATCAACTAATTTTTCTTTGACTTTATCCGTCACTTCGAGGTGGATGTCGTTGCTAGAAAGACGTTTGTTAACATCTGCTAGCATGAGTTCGACGATTTGGAGGAGGTTGTCCTTGCTGAGAGCTTTGAACTCGATGATGCCGTCAAAACGGTTCATAAATTCTGGGCTAAAGAAATTGCCGAGTTCACCGAGAACAGAGTTGGTTCGACCTTCACGAGCTGCCCCAAAACCAACACTGGCTTCGGCCTTACCAGTACCCGCATTTGAGGTCATGATAATGATAGCATCCTTAAAGCTAACTGTACGTCCTTGCCCATCAGTCAAACGACCATCGTCCAAGACTTGGAGGAACATGTGCATGACATCTGGGTGGGCTTTTTCAACTTCATCGAGAAGGATGAGAGAGTAGGGATTGCGACGAACTTTTTCTGTTAATTGACCAGCTTCATCGTAGCCGACATAACCTGGAGGGGCACCGACTAATTTAGCCACACTGTGTTTTTCCATGTATTCACTCATATCAAAACGAATCATGCTGTCAGCAGAGCCAAAGAGTTCAATGGCTAGTTGTTTGGAAAGTTCTGTCTTACCGACACCAGTTGGTCCGACAAAGAGGAAACTTCCGATTGGGCGGTTGGGAGTACCAAGTCCAACACGATTACGACGGATGGCTTTGGCAATCTTATCAACAGCCTCGTCTTGTCCGATAACATGGGCCTTGAGGTCGTCTGCCAGATGGATGAGTTGAGATTGTTCTTTTTCTTTTAGTTCCCCAACAGGGATATTAGTTTTCTGCTCAATGATATGTTCAATGGTTTTCTCGCTAATGATAGGAGTATCCTGATCGGTCACCTTGTTTTTCTGCATTTCCTTGTACTTGGAAATCTGATCACGGAAGTAGGCAGCTTTTTCAAAGTCTTCCTCTCGTGTAGCTTGAGTCTTGAGATTCTCAGCTTCAATTAAACGCTGATCAATCACTTTGGGATCGACAAAGTTCAGAGTCAGATTCATCTTAGAACCAGCTTCGTCTAAAAGGTCAATAGCCTTGTCAGGTAAGAAGCGGTCTTGAATGTAACGATTGGACAGATTAGCAGCTGCCTCGATAGCAGCATCAGTATACTTGACGTGATGGTAGTCTTCGTATTTCTTTTGAACCCCTTTGAGGATGATAATGGTTTCTTCGACAGTTGGTTCATCTACCTTGACAGGCTGCATCCGGCGCTCCAAAGCAGCATCTTTTTCAATGATGCGGTATTCATTAAGAGTAGTAGCGCCAACCAATTGCAACTCACCACGAGCAAGGGCAGGTTTGAGGATATTTCCTGCATCCATATTGCCATCGCCTGCTGACCCTGCACCAACAATTTCATGGATTTCATCGATAAAGAGAATGATATCCTCGCGTTTGCGTATCTCTTCCATGAGTTTTTGCATACGCTCTTCAAATTGGCCTCGGATACCCGTTCCTTGAACTAGACTGACCACATCCAAACGGATAACTTGCTTGCCTTGGAGTTTATGGGGAACATCACCATCGACAATTTTTTGAGCCAGACCTTCAACAACGGCTGTTTTACCAACACCTGGTTCTCCGATGAGGACAGGATTGTTTTTTGTTCGACGGTTGAGGATTTCGATAACACGGATAATCTCCTCATCTCGACCGATAACAGGGTCAATATCCCCACGACGGGCAATCTCAGTTACGTTGATACCATATTCCTCTAGGAGTCCTCTTTCTTGGCTAGGAGGTGTTTGAAGTGGACCACGGTTTTGAGGTCCGTATCCCCCATCGCCCCCATATCCTCCACCTGATTGAGTTGGGGGAACGTTATTTGAAGAAGCCCTGAAATTATTCAAATCATTGAAAAAGTCTCCAAAAGGATCAAAGTCTCGATTGTTTAGGTCAGTCATTCCTTTAAAGAGGGTATTGTTTGGATCCGTTTTGATAATTTTATAGCAATTTTGACAGAGATCAATTTGCTTTTGCTGTCCATTGATATTGGTATACAGATGAATTGTTGAGTCGTTAATTTTACAGTTTTGACAGAGCATACATCTACCTCATTTCATTCTTATTCTTGGCTTAATAAAAAGGTCAAAAATAGTCAAAGTTTTATACTCTCATTATAGCATGATTAAGGTGTAAAGCAAGTAAAAAGATTGGGAAGTGGTCGTTTTTAAAAGAGGGATTCATGGAGAATCAAGTGACATTGAAGGTAAGAAAAAATCCCATTTGTGGTGACAAAAAGGATTCTCATTCATCAGTCAGGTTTTCCCTACTGATTTTTTATTAGTAAAGGAGTTCGTAGATCTCCATTGCAATCAAATCAATGCTATCAAAGGTATAAGTTTCACGTGCTTCAACATCGCGAAGGGTGAAGAGTGATCCGTTTTCTTCGTCATAGCTGTAGGCAACTTCTGCGACAACAACACCCTCACGTTCAAAATTACGTTTTAGATTTCCACCATCTTTTGTCATTGCTTCTAGGCGGTTGATGATTCTAACCAAATGTGATTCCATTATGATTCTCCTCCATTTCTTATCGTTACTATTTTACCATAAACCACGGGGACTTGACTAGAAAAAACTAAGATTTCTCGCTATTTCTCTTTTGCATAAAATTATTGGTGAAAATCAGTGGGAAAAGATTGAATTTTAATTCAATACATGTTATAATCATACAATCTGATATTTAGAAAGCTGAGTTTATATGAATTTTTCCTTTTTACCAAAGTATTTACCTTATTTTAATTATGGTGCTCTTATCACTGTAGTGATTTCAATTCTGGTAGTCTTTTTCGGTACCATTCTAGGTGTCTTATTGGCCTTTGCTCAGCGATCACGCTTTAAACCGCTTGTTTGGTTTGCAAATGTCTATATATGGATTTTCCGTGGAACTCCGATGATGGTTCAGATTATGATTGCCTTTGCCCTTATGCATATCAACGCTCCGACTATCCAAGTGGGAATTTTAGGAGTTGATCTTTCTCGTTTAATTCCAGGTATTCTGATTATCTCGATGAATAGTGGTGCCTATGTGTCTGAAACTGTTCGTGCAGGGATCAATGCAGTTCCTAAAGGGCAGTTAGAGGCGGCTTATTCCTTGGGTATTCGTCCCAAAAATGCTATGCGTTATGTTATTTTGCCACAGGCAATCAAGAATATTTTGCCAGCATTGGGAAATGAATTTATTACCATTATCAAGGATAGTTCGCTTTTGTCAGCAATCGGTGTCATGGAACTTTGGAATGGAGCTACAACGGTAGCAACGACGACCTATCTACCTTTAACGCCTCTCTTATTTGCAGCCTTTTATTACTTGATTATAACTTCTGTTTTGACAGTGGCTTTGAGGGCATTTGAAAATTACATTGGACAAGGAGACAAAAAATAATGACAGAAACCTTGATAAAAATCGAAGGCTTGCATAAGTCTTTTGGGAAGAATGAAGTCTTGAAAGGGATTGATCTTGAGATCAAAAGAGGGGAAGTTGTGGTAATTATCGGTCCGTCAGGTAGCGGGAAATCAACCCTTCTTCGTTCGATGAATCTTCTCGAGGAAGCAAGTAAGGGAAAGGTTATCTTTGAAGGTGTCGATATTACGGATAAGAAGAATGACCTTTTTGCGATGCGCGAAAAGATGGGCATGGTATTCCAACAATTCAACCTTTTTCCAAATATGACGGTCATGGAAAACATCACCCTGTCTCCAATCAAAACCAAAGGGGAAAGCAAGGAAGTAGCGGAGAAAAGAGCGCAAGAACTGCTAGAAAAAGTTGGCCTACCAGATAAGGCGACGGCCTATCCACAGAGTTTGTCAGGTGGTCAGCAACAACGGATTGCCATTGCACGTGGACTTGCTATGGAACCAGATGTTTTGCTTTTTGATGAGCCGACTTCAGCCCTAGACCCTGAGATGGTTGGAGAAGTTCTAGCTGTGATGCAAGACCTTGCTAAATCAGGGATGACTATGGTGATTGTGACTCATGAAATGGGCTTTGCGCGTGAGGTAGCAGACCGTGTTATTTTTATGGCGGATGGAGTTGTTGTCGAAGATGGAAGGCCAGAGGAGATTTTCGATCAAACAAAAGAACAACGGACCAAGGAATTTTTGAGTAAGGTTTTGTAATACCTCATTTTTAGAAGAAGTGGAGTGAAAATCATGGCTTCAAGTAAGGAATATTTAGCCTTTATTCTCGATCAGTTTTCGGAGCTAGAGGAGATGAGTTATCGTCCAATGATGGGAGAGTATATCCTTTATTATCGTGGGAAGATTATTGGGGGAATCTATGATAATCGTTTGTTATTGAAGCCTGTGAAGGTGGTCATGGATCAACTGGGCCAGACAAGACTTGAACGTCCTTATGAAGGAGCCAAGGAGATGATTTTACTAGAAGACCTTGAAGACAAGTTATTTCTAGCGAGACTAATCAAGGAGATGTACGAAGTTTTGCCTGTTCCCAAGGTCAAAAAGAAAGCATGATAGACTTGCCTAAGATAAATAGGCACTAAAAGCTTGATAAGAGCTTTTTCTTATAGTTTCAAACTATAAGGTCTATTAGTCAAGAAGTGTTAGAATGCCAAGGTATTTTTTGATATAATAGAAGATATTTGATAGAAAAGAGAAGAAATATGGCACAGATTATTGATGGGAAGGCTCTTGCAGCTAAGTTACAAGGACAGTTGGCTGAAAAGACTGCCAAACTAAAAGAAGAAACAGGTCTAGTTCCAGGCTTGGTGGTGATTTTGGTGGGGGACAATCCTGCCAGTCAAGTTTACGTTCGCAACAAGGAACGGTCAGCTCTTGCTGCTGGCTTCCGTAGTGAAGTTGTGCGAGTTCCAGATACCATTACCCAAGCGGAATTGTTGGACTTGATTGCTAACTATAATCAAGATTCAGCATGGCATGGGATTTTGGTTCAGTTACCTTTACCCAAACATATCGATGAAGAGGCGGTTTTGTTAGCCATTGACCCAGAAAAGGATGTGGATGGTTTCCACCCGCTAAACATGGGTCGCCTATGGTCTGGTCATCCAGTTATGATTCCTTCGACACCTGCAGGAATTATGGAGATGTTTCATGAATATGGGATTGAGTTGGAAGGTAAAAATGCGGTTGTTATCGGTCGTTCCAATATCGTTGGGAAACCAATGGCTCAGCTTCTTTTGGCTAAAAATGCGACTGTGACTTTGACTCACTCACGCACCCATCACCTTGCCAAGGTGGCTGCTAAAGCAGATATTCTGGTGGTTGCTATCGGTCGTGCTAAGTTTGTGACTACTGACTTTGTCAAACCGGGAGCGGTTGTCATTGACGTTGGGATGAACCGAGATGAAAATGGCAAGCTTTGTGGAGATGTTGATTATGATGCGGTTGCACCACTTGCCAGTCACATCACACCTGTCCCAGGTGGAGTTGGTCCTATGACCATTACCATGCTGATGGAGCAAACCTATCAGGCAGCGCTTCGTACACTGAACAAGGATTAGGAAAATGAAATTCGTATTTGATCTGGATGGGACGCTGTCTTTTGACTATATGACCATAGATGAGGAGATTAAGCAGGTTCTTTTAAAGGCTGAAGATTATGGGCATGAGGTTGTGTTTGCCTCAGCCCGCTCTTATCGGGATTGCTTGGGCTTATTAGGCCCTGAACTCAGTCAGCGCTTGGTCATAGGTTTGAATGGTGGTGTAGCCTATTATCTGGGGAAAGCCATCTATGAAAGAAATCTCGATGCTAGAGTTTATCAGGCGCTAGTGAATTATTGCCAGACTTATAATCTCCCTTTCTTTGCAGATGATTGCTTTGATTATAGTGGTCAGATTGTGGAGAAGATTCCATTTATTTCTAGTGTTGACCCCCTAAAGGTGGCTCGTCATCAGAAACTCGAGGACTTGGGGACTCCGATTAAGGTAGTCGTTTATATGGGCGACCATGAGGATTTGCTTGATGACCTGCTTGGTCAGTTAGAAAGACTGGAGCTGGCTCATCTGTCTTATCATGCGCATGAAAAGTGCCTTTATGTTAATCCCTTGGATACTCATAAGGCGACAACTGTTGAAAAGTTATGTGGGGAGAATTTCATTGCTTTTGGAAATGACCAAAACGATATTGAACTGTTTAAAACCTCTCTCTATTCAGTTCAGATAGGAGATTTTGCTGGCCTTACTTCATATGCGGATGAAACGTTTGAGCTAAAAGGAGAACCTTCTCCAGCAGTGGCAGCTAAAATCTTACAGACCTTTGCGGAATTTAAGGGAAAATAGTGTAGAAGGAGGTTCGCCTTCTTTTTATGTAGAGTAATGCAGTCTATAAACTATAAATTTGAAGTTTGAAAAAGATATTAATGGAATTCAATTTGTAGTAGAAAGAGTCTAGAACCGAAAGCTATTTTCATTGCAACTATTCCTTTTAAATGAACTTTTCTTGTATAATATTTTATTAGGTCAAATTGATGGAAAATAATTGCAATATAAGGTGTGTTTTGATATATTTAATATATAAAATATATTATAAAACTTGGTACTTGTTTGTGTATTCAGAAGGAGGTTATTTTTAAAAATAAAGTAAACGCTTACTTTGTATCAAGAAAAAGAAATGAGGATTTTAATGAACAAAAGACTTTTTGATAAACGTTGTCATTATAGCATTCGTAAATTTGCAATAGGTGCGGCATCTGTGATGATTGGGGCTAGTATATTTGGTATTTCTGCTGTCCAAGCTGAGGAGTTGGCTTCATCCAATGCTCAAACAGAAGAAACAACTGTTCATCAAGCTCAACCTTTAGATAAGCTTCCCGATGATGTGGCAGCTGCTATCGCAAAGGCTGATGAGAATGGTGGGCGTGAGTTTGTAAAACCAAAAGCTGAATCTGCAGAAGATAAAGTTGCTAAGGATACAGAACCTACTACACCTGCTAATGAGGGTAGTCGTGAATTGGCTAGTCCTAAAGTGGAAACTCCAAATAAAGTAGAAGAAGGAACTAAGGTTGAGGACAAACAGAAATCTGAAGAGGCAAAGCCAAAGCCTGTTGAATCTGCAGTAAAAGCTGGAACAGAAGTAAAAGAGAATTCTAAAAAAACTTCTGAAAAGGACCAAGTGAAAGCAGACACAGAGATCAAATCTTCTTCTGAAAAATCGCAAGTGCTGTCTAGAGAGTCAAACAAAGCCGAAGTTGAAAAGGAAAAACAGCTATTATCGGAACGAAAACAAGATTTTAATAAAGATTGGTATTTTAAACTAAATGCCCAAGGAGATTTTTCAAAAAAAGATGTGGATGTTCATGATTGGTCTAAATTGAATCTTCCTCATGATTGGAGTATTTATTTTGACTTTGATCACAAATCTCCCGCGCGTAATGAGGGTGGCCAGTTAAATGGTGGAACAGCTTGGTATCGTAAGACTTTCACATTAAATGAAGCTGACAAGAATAAGGATGTTCGTATCAATTTTGATGGGGTTTACATGGATTCAAAAGTCTATGTAAATGGTAAATTTGTCGGACATTATCCAAGCGGCTATAATCATTTTTCATATGATATCACAGAATTTTTAAACAAGGATGGTAGTGAAAATTCAATTACTGTTCAAGTGACCAATAAGCAACCAAGTAGTCGCTGGTATTCAGGAAGTGGGATTTATCGTGATGTAACCCTTAGTTATCGTGATAAAGTTCATGTTGCCGAAAATGGTAATCATATCACTACACCAAAACTTGCTGAGCAAAAAGAAGGGAATGTTGAAACACAGGTTCAGAGTAGGATTAAAAATACGGATAAAAAGGCTACTAAAGTCTTTGTGGAACAACAAATTTTTACTAAGGAAGGTAAGGTTGTTTCAGAATTAGTCCGCTCTGAAACGAAGAATTTAGCAGAAAATGAAACTGCAGATTTCAGACAAACAATCCTAGTTAATAAACCAACTCTTTGGACGACAAAAAGTTATCATCCACAACTGTATGTGCTGAAAACAAAGGTTTATAAAGAAGGTCAACTAGTTGATGTAACAGAAGATACATTTGGTTACCGTTATTTCAATTGGACTGCGAAGGAAGGTTTCTCTCTGAATGGTGAACGTATGAAATTCCACGGGGTAAGTATTCACCATGACAATGGAGCTTTGGGGGCAGAAGAGAATTATAAGGCTACCTATCGTAAATTAAAACTCTTGAAAGATATGGGAGTTAACTCTATTCGAACAACCCACAATCCAGCGAGTCCTCAGTTGCTTGATGCTGCAGCTAGTTTAGGTCTCTTGGTTCAAGAGGAAGCTTTTGATACTTGGTATGGTGGCAAGAAGACTTACGACTATGGACGGTTCTTTGATCAAGATGCAACTCATCCTGAAGCTAAGAAGGGTGAGAAGTGGTCTGATTTTGATCTTAGAACAATGGTAGAACGTGATAAGAACAATCCGTCTATCGTAATGTGGTCTCTTGGAAATGAGGTGGAAGAGGCAAATGGTAGTCCTCGTTCTATCGAGACAGCTAAACGTCTGAAGGCTATTATCAAGGCGATTGATACTGAACGTTATGTCACCATGGGTGAAAATAAATTTAGTCGTGCAGCGACAGGTGATTTCTTGAAACTCGCAGAAATCATGGATGCTGTCGGTATGAACTATGGTGAACGTTTTTATGATGCGGTTCGTAGTGCTCATCCAGACTGGCTCATTTATGGTTCTGAAACCTCTTCAGCTACTAGAACGCGTGATTCTTATTATAACCCTGCTCAAATCCTTGGACATGACAATCGTCCAAATCGTCACTATGAACAATCTGACTATGGTAATGACCGTGTTGGATGGGGAAGAACAGCTACTGAATCATGGACTTTTGACCGTGATCGTGCTGGCTATGCTGGACAATTTATCTGGACAGGAATTGACTATATCGGTGAACCAACTCCATGGCATAACCAAGATAATACACCTGTAAAAAGTTCTTACTTTGGTATCATCGATACGGCTGGTTTACCAAAGAATGATTTCTACCTTTACCGTAGTGAATGGTATAGTGCTAAAGAAAAGCCAACTGTTCGCATTTTACCACATTGGAACTGGACTGAAGAGACCCTTAAGGAACGCAAGATGCTGGTTGATGGAAAGGTTCCGGTTCGTACCTTCTCAAATGCTGCAAGCGTCGAATTGTTCTTAAATGGAGAGTCACTTGGTAAAAAGGAATTTACTAAGAAAACGACAGAAGATGGACGTCCATATCATGAGGGGGCTAAACCAAGTGAATTGTATCTTGAGTGGCTTGTGAAATACCAACCAGGTACACTGACTGCGATTGCTCGAGATGAAAATGGGAATGAAATTGCGCGTGATAGTGTGACAACTGCTGGGGAGCCAGCAAGAGTTCGTCTGACTAAAGAAGAGCATGTTATCACTGCAGATGGAAAAGACCTATCCTACATCCATTACGAAATTGTTGATGGTGATGGGAATGTGGTTCCAACAGCTAACAATCTTGTTCATTTCAATCTTCATGGTCAGGGACAAATCGTTGGTGTGGATAATGGAGAACAAGCTAGTCGTGAACGCTACAAAGCTCAAGCAGATGGAACATGGCAAAGACGTGCTTTCAATGGTAAAGGGGTTGTCATTGTAAAATCAACAGAAAAAGAAGGTAAATTTACTCTTTATGCAGATTCTGCTGGTTTAACTTCTGATAGCGCAACAGTCGCAACTGTGTCTGGTAAGAAAGAAAACCGTCACTTTGTAGCCTTTGCTCCTGTAAAAGCAACAACTGACGTGACAACAAATCCTGAATTGCCTCAAACAGTAACAGCTATTTATAGCGATGGTAGTGTTGAGGAAAAGACTGTAACATGGGACGTGCCATCAGACTTGCTTACAAGTGCAGGTGAAAAGAAAGTCTCTGGACGAGTGGAAGGTTTGGAAACCCCAGCTGAGGCACTTGTTAAAGTGATTGCTTTAGATAGATGGTTACCAAAAGTTGCTACAGTCCCAGTTGGAACGAATGCGGCTGATTTGGATAAAACGGTCACTGCTGTTCTGACAGATGGTAGCTTGATTGATACTGATGTTGTTTCTTGGACCTTGAAAGACCCTGCTGCTTTGAACAAGGAAGGTGGACGTACGGAGGCTACTGGTAAATTGGTAGATGACGACCGTGAAGTGACTGCAACCTTTATCGCAAGTAGTAAGGAAACAACAAGTAGCATTACAGGACTTACTGTTGGGGATAAAGCTCTTGAGAATTTTGAGTCTGGCAAGACCTATTACCGTGTATCTCTTCCTTACACTGGAACAATTCCAAGTGTTGGAGCTCAGACTACCGGATATCAAGTAACTGTTCAGCAAGCTTCTGCTGATAATGGTTATCAGGCTTCTCTCTTCTTGAGTGACCAAAAGGGTGATTTGGTTCAAACTTACTTAATTCAGTTTGTGAAGGAAGCTCCTGCTTTGAAACGTTTGGAAGTGGTTGTAGAAGGAAAAGAAACTGCCACTGAAGATCAAGTATTAACTTATCACGTCATTGGTCGTTATGAGGATGGTTCACAAACAGAATTTTCGGCTTCAGATATTCACTTAGAAGCTAAATCATCTGATGGGGGACATCTTGAGGTGAATGGTCAGAATCTATTGCTCTATACTAAGGGAAGAGTGACTTTGACACCTCGAATCGATAATCAAACAGAGAAAACAGAATCTGTAACTACTGAAGTAGTGATTAAAGAAAATAAAGTTAACAAGAAGATTGTGAAACTGCATCCTGTATCTGTTTCTACAGACATCAATCAGCAACCGAATCTACCTAAAGAAGTTGGAGCAGAATTTGATAAGGGCTTGCCACGCAAAGTATCTGTAGCTTGGGATAAGGTAGATGAAAAAGAGTTGGGGCACTATCATAGCTTTACGCTTAAAGGACATGTGGAAGGCACAGATATTGAAGCTCAAGCGACTGTAACGGTTGAAGGATTGCAAGTTGCAGAGGAAATCAGTCTCACAGTACCTAAGGGTGAGACGGTTCAATTGCCAGCTAATGTCCGGGCTTACCATTCTAACGGAACAACTATCTACAAAGATGTTGTTTGGGATCAGGTTCCAGCCAACTTTAGTCAAACTGAAGGGGTCTATGAAATCAATGGTCGTTTAGTAGGTAGCAATCTGACAACTAAAGCTCATGTTCGAGTGTCTAGTCAAGTGGTTGCTGGAAATAATATCTCTAAACAATGGACAGGTTCACAATTACCAGCTGCCATTGTATCCAATACAGGAGGAGATGACACAGCCAACACCTTGAACGATTTGACTGTATCAAGAACGCCATCAGATGCTAAAAATAGATGGACTACTTGGAGAACAAATACTGATAATGACTGGGCTTCTATCTTATTTGGTAATTCAGGAGACTTGACGAAGCGTTTTGTCAACAATTTGTCGGTTGATTTCTATACTGATGGAGCAATTGGTCTTCCAAAAGAATATGTAGTTGAATATTATGTAGGTAAAGAAATTCCAGATTTACCAAGTGATGTCAGTCATGCGCAACGAGATAGCAATCATCCATTTAATAATCCAGACAATTGGAAAGCAGTTGAAAACTTACATGCTCCAAGTCAGCTGTCTGCAACTCAAACCAATCACTTCACATTTGACAAGGTCGAAACCTACGCTGTTCGTATTCGTATGAAGAAAGCAGATGGAACATCAGGTGTTGGTCTGACAGAGCTAACTGTGCTTGGAAACAAGGTCTTAAGTGAAACAAGTTCAGAGATTTCTATCAAGGTAGATGGCAAGGATCTTGAACACTTTAATCCATCTAAGACCGATTACTATATTCCTCAATCTAGCAAAGAAATCACTGCAACAGCTAGCAATAATGGTTTGGTAACAGTTGTTCCTGCAACCAGTCCAAAAGGTGCAACACGTCTCATCTTAAAAGCAGAAGATGGTACGGTATTGAAAGAATATAGAATCTTCCGCAATGATGAGAGAGAAACTAGTCAACCTCTTGCTGCAGAAAATAGTGCTAAAATCTTGAATGTTGGAGATGCTCTTCAACTTCCTTCAGAAGTCACTGTTTATTACCCAACTTCAACTACTTGGACTACAGATAAACTGGCAGTGAAATGGGATGCTATTCCTGAACATGCAACAGAGCATGAGGGAACATTTGAAATTACCGGTCATGTCATTGGTACAAATCTAACGACTAAAATGCAGGTGACAGTTGTTTCTAAAGGCAATCAAGTCATTTCAGAAAATCCAAGCAACAATGAAACGGATTCTAAAGCCTTTGCTTCGACAACGAACGATACTCAAGCAGCTTCACATGATCGAATTTTCTATATCAATGATGGAAAATACAATGAAGATGGACGTTGGACAAACTGGTCTCGTACTCCGAAAAATGAAGAAACTTCTGTCGGACTACTCTTTAAGAAGGACGGTAAAATTGCCACCCAATCTATTGGAAAAGTAGCTATTCAGTTCTTTAAAGATAGTGGAACAGATGCCCCAGAGAAAATGGTTCTAGAAAGATATATTGGCCCTGCCTTTACAGAACCAAGTACGATTTCTCGTTATGAAGAAAATGCTGACCATCCATTTAACAAGGCAGAAAATTGGGCACCTATTCCTTACAAAGCTTCTGGAGAATTAGTAGCTGGTAAACCAATCGAGTTTAATTTTGATCCGGTTCAAACGACAGCAATTCGTGCTCGCATGACTCGTAAGGCTACTACCAATGGTCTTGCACTTGTAGAATTTACAGCCTACTCTGCAGGCAAGGGAGCAGAAGTGGAAACACCATCAGCGACTATTTCGATCGACGGAAAAGCATTGGAAAACTTTGATCCAAATGTGACAGATTACACTCTAACAACAATGGGTTCAAAACCAAAAGTCACTGCAACAACTAGTGGACATGGAGTAGTTACAGTTGTGGATTCTGGAAATGCCAATCTTCCAACACTGGTTCGTCTTGTTTCCAAAGATGGTAATCTGGTGAAAGAATATCGTTTACACTTTAAGTCTACCTTCCAAACAACACCAACAGAAGGCGTTAAGAACTTAGTAGCAGAAACTCCAAGTTTGGAAATTGAAAAGACTCCGCTTCCGTTTAAAGAAGTTATTCGTGAAAACCCTGAACTTGCTCAAGGTCAACGTCGTATCGTTTCTGAAGGACAAGATGGAGAAAAAGTTGACTATATTCAAGTTTTGGGTACTACTAGAAGTCTTGTTCATTCTGAAGAAAGAAAGGCTCAGGATCGCATTGTTGAAGTAGGAGTGAAAGCATCTATTTCAAGTAGTAAAGGCGAGGAGCCTGCTCCAGTCAATGAAGTTCCAGAATTCAAAGGAGGTGCTAACTTTGTAGAAGCAGCAGTGAACGATGTTCCAGAATTCAAAGGCGGTGCTAACTTTGTAGAAGCAGCAGTGAACGATGTTCCAGAATTCAAAGGCGGTGCTAACTTTGTAGAAGCAGCAGTAAATGAAGTTCCAGAATACACAGGAATTCTAGCCACAGTAGGAGATCAAGCAGTACCAAGTGTTGAGAAACCTGAATTTAAGGGTGGCGTTAATGCTGTAATGGCTCTAGAACATAAACTTCCAGAGTACCGTGGTATTCTAGCTACAGTAGGTAATCAACCAGCACCGACAGTAGAAAAACCAGAGTTTAAACTAAGTTCGTTAGAAAAAGCTCAGACTCCAGAAACACCAGTCCAAGTTGCCAAGGAAGACAAGAGATTGCCAGAAACTGGTGAAAAACAGTCAGAAACAGCTGTTTTCTTGGCAGGTGTTACCTTGGCCTTGTCAGCAGCTTTATTAACTGCAAAACTCAAAGAAGATTAGTCTCAGCGTCTAATGACATCCTATTTGTAGATATTAGCCGATGATTAAAAATTGGTTTCTTTTTCAACTATTGTAAGTTGATGGCATCTAAAAACTGGAGAAGACAATCATGGTCTTCTCCAGTTTTATATAGGTGTAAGCAAGAGAGGTGAATTGTACCCCAAAAGTTAGACAGAAAAATAGTAATCCAAATTGCAAGGTGTGTACCTTTTTGTTGTATAATGGAGTGAGGTGATTAGATGATTTTAAAAATTTATAATGGGGAATATAGTTTACAATGGGATGGAATATACTACTTAGCACTAATTGATTATCCGAATATTCAAGAGTGGGAATTAGAAAAAATTGCTAAATTTATAGCTTACGAAAAACTTCATAAACGTCAAACAAGTATTGAGTGTGCTGATTCTTGTTTAAAAGAAGAAATTTTAGATTACATCTGTCAGCATCCCTTTCTGCCACCATTTACCCCTACAGATAAAAGAGTAGCCTCGACTTATGATCTACATAAGAGGTTAGTGACTTCGGACTACTGTAGTCATACTACGACTATAGATGCAGCGATTTCTATCTTTAAAACAGGTCAGCTCTTATCTGCTGTGAACGCCTTTGGGCGAGATGCTGAAGAGTTGGTTTTGGATAGTAGAAATGCTGCATCGGATCCGATAGATTATTTTGACTATGTCATGTTAGGGTGGTCAAATACAAGTTCTGGTTATCGATTAGCGATGGAGCGTTTATTAGGTCGAGCTCCTTCAGATAAAGAATTACAAGACAAGTTTATTCCTGGAGTGAGTTTTCATTTTATCTATACAGATTTGATTAAAGTTACTGGTTATATTTTTGATGGCTACCATGTTGCAAAAATTAAGGACATATTGAATTTATTTAGTGAGTTGTATATTTGTATTATTCCAACTCATAATAAGAGCCAATTTGAAAATATTATTCCAACTAAAATACAAGATAGAGTGCATTATCTTGACTATGATGGAGAAGACTTAGAAGAGTGGACTAAGAAAGTCTATCAAGTTGTTTTAAAACAATCAGATAAAGGATAGTTGAGGAAAAAACGATGAAAGTGATTGATCAAACTTTATTAGAAAAAGTCATTGTAGAACGGCCACGTCACAGTCATAAGGGGGATTACGGTCGCCTGCTCTTGCTGGGAGGGACCTATCCTTATGGGGGTGCTATCATCATGTCAGCAATTGCAGCTGTTAAGAGTGGGGCTGGTTTGGTGACTGTTGGCACGGATAAGGAGAACATTCCGGCTCTGCACAGTCATTTACCTGAGGCCATGGCATTTTCTATAAAGGATACAGCATTACTAAAGGAACAGATAGAGAAGGCAGAAGTTGTCTTGCTAGGTCCGGGTTTGCGAGAGGATGCTTTCGGAGAAGAACTTGTAAAACGGGTTTTTGATAAGCTCAGAAATGACCAGATTTTGATTGTAGATGGCGGTGCTTTGGGAATCTTAGCAAAAAGCCAGTTACTATTTCCTTCTAGTCAGCTTATCCTGACTCCTCACCAAAGGGAATGGGAAAGACTATCTGGCACAGCTCTTGAACATCAAAATACAGAGACGACTGCTAGAGCTCTTGCATCTTTTTCTCAAGGAACGATTCTAGTCGAGAAGGGTTCGGCGACTCGTATCTGGCAAGCTGGTCAGTCTGAATATTATCAGTTACAGGTTGGAGGCCCCTATCAAGCAACTGGTGGGATGGGAGATACTCTGGCTGGGATGATTGCTGGTTTTGCAGGTCAGTTTCACCAAGCCAGTCTTTATGAGAGAGTAGTGGTAGCAACTCACCTTCACTCAGCCATTGCCCAAGAACTAGCTCAAGAACATTATGTGGTTTTACCAAGTCAGATGAGCTGTGAAATTCCGAAAACAATGAAAAAAATATCTCAAAAAGGCAGCTAATACCTTGGTTGTCTTTTTATGTCGATGTAGCTATGTTGATAAGTTTTTCAAATACCTCAGAACCAGCAATCAACTGCTGAACTTGCGTGAAATTCTCACTTTTAAGGTCTTGATTTTTACTTAAAATTACAAATAAAGCGAGATTGTTATCAAAGTTGAGGGGTGTCAAATCATGCTTTTTTTGATATAATTTTTAATGATGAATGCGAGAAATGATCGGTATGTGGTCGTTGATTTAGAGGCGACCAGCACCGGAAGCAAGGCAAAAATTATTCAAGTAGGCATTGTGGTGATTGAGAATGGTGAAATCATCGATCAGTATGCGACTGATGTCAATCCCCACGAACTCTTGGATTCTCATATCAAAGAATTAACAGGTCTGACCGATCAGCGCTTGGCTGTGGCACCAGAGTTTTCTCAGGTGGCTGGAAAAATTTTTGAATTGGTTAAGGACGGTATTTTTGTTGCGCACAATGTACAGTTTGATGCCAATCTCCTTGCGGAATTTCTCTTTTTTGAAGGATATGAATTGCGCACACCGCGGGTGGATACAGTTGAGCTTGCCCAAGTTTTGTATCCTCAGTTTGAAAAGTATAACCTAGGTATCCTTTGTCAAGAGTTGGGCATTGAACTAGAACAAGCCCACACTGCCCTGTCTGATGCTCAGGCAACAGCAGAACTCTTGCTTTACATGCGTCAAAAACTTTTTGAGTTACCAAAAGGGCTCTTAGAAAGCTTGTTAAACCTTGCAGACAACCTTCTCTATGAAAGTTATCTGGTGATTGAGGAGGTTTACCAGCAACAATCTCTCCTGGCTTCTCCAGAATTGATAGAACTCCATGGGCTTTTCCTCAAAAAGGAAAGCAAAGCCTTAGTCCCACGAAAGTTATCCAAAGACTTTGCTAAAAACATTTCTTTATTGGGATTGGAGGAACGTCCGCAACAGTTGGAATTTGCGGAGAAGGTTGAGCACTTATTGGAAGAACACCAGACTTCTTTTATCCAAGCTCAAACGGGATTGGGTAAGACTTACGGTTATCTCCTCCCAGCTTTGAATTCGGAGAGTCAAGCAGGGATTCTAGTGAGTGTTCCGACCAAAATTCTTCAAAATCAAATCATGCAAGAAGAAGGTCAGAGCTTAAAAGAGGTCTTCCACCTGGAGATTCATAGTCTCAAGGGTCCTCAAAATTATTTAAAACTGGATGCCTTTCACCGAGTTCTCCATCGACCGGAGTCCAATCGCCTTTTCACACGCTTTAAAATGCAACTGCTCATCTGGCTAACAGAGACAGAGACTGGTGATTTGGACGAAATCGGTCAGCTTTATCGCTACCAGCACTTTCTGCCTGAACTAGTCCACGATGGCAAGCTTTCAAAGAAAAGTTTATTTGCTACAGAGGATTTTTGGAAACGAGGGCAGGACAAGGCCAAGACCAGTCGTGTTCTTCTGACCAATCATGCCTATCTGGTCACTCGTTTGGAAGACAATCCAGAGTTTGTCGACAACCGTTTGATGATCTTGGATGAGGCTCAAAAAATGCTGTTAGCTCTTGAAAATCTAGCCCAGCAGGCTTATCGCCTTGAGGATCTTGTAACTCAAATTGATAAGTCCTTGGAGACAGAGGAAAATTTGGTTCAGAAACGCTTGCTTGAGAGTATTGCTTTTGAATGTCGTTACTCGATGGAGCACTATCAGTCAGGTCTGAAGAATGGAAAGTGGTTGAATTCTCTCGAACAGTTGCGCCAACATTTTTCGGAGCTAGCTCTCCCAGAGTATAGAGAGATTGCAAACTTTTTTACGTCGGACCGTGAATTTTGGCTTGCTCCAGCAGAGAAATCGAGTAAGGATGTCCTGATTTGTTCAAGCAAAAATGGTCGCTTTATACTAGCAGACTTATTGCCAAAAGATTGTAGGCTCCTAGGAGTATCTGCCACTCTTGAAATCAGCACTCGGGTTTCCTTAGCAGATTTACTGGGATTTCCAAATGCTCCACTTGTTAGGCTTGATGTAGCAAAGCAGGAGCAACAAGAAGTCTTTCTAATCGAGGACTTTCCTCTCGTTACAGAAGTTTCGCCTTTTGACTATGCTAGTGAAGTGGCTTCTGTCATTCGACGTTTACAAGCCTTTCAAGAACCCTTATTGGTTTTGTTTACCTCAAAAGAGATGTTGCTGGCAGTTTCAGATTTGCTAGACCAACCCCATCTGGCTCAGTATAAAAATGGGGAACCAAGTCAACTGAAAAAACGTTTTGAAAAAGGTGAACGCCAGATCTTACTTGGAACAGGTAGTTTCTGGGAAGGAGTTGACTTTTCTACCCATCCTTGCGTAATCCAAGTGATTCCGAGATTGCCTTTCCAAAATCCCCAAGAGCCTTTAACCAAAAAATTAAACCAAGAACTGCGTCAAGAAGGGAAAAATCCTTTCTATGATTATCAGTTACCGATGGCGATCATTCGGCTAAAACAAGCCCTTGGTCGTACTGTTAGACGGCCCAACCAAGGTTCGGTTGCTGTAATCTTAGACAGTCGTGTCGTCAGCAAGCGTTACGGCAAACAAATCGCCCAGACCTTGTCAAAAGAAAGAATGGTTAGGGTTCTTGCTAGAGAACAGCTAGAGTCTGCAGTAGCTGATTTTCTCCAATCCCGTCGCAATAGAATGAAAGAAAAATCCAAGAAAGAGAAAAGGTAAAAAATATGAAACGTTCCTTCGACTCTCGAGTCGATTATAGCCTCCTCCTACCAGTGTTTTGTTTACTGGTGATTGGAGTAGTGGCTATCTATATAGCAGTTAGTCATGACTATCCCAATAATGTACTTCCAATTCTAGGTCAGCAAATCGCCTGGATTGCTTTAGGGCTTGTCATTGGGTTTGTCGTCATGTTCTTCAATACCGAGTTTTTATGGAAGGTGACTCCCTATCTTTATGGTTTAGGTTTGGCCTTGATGGTTCTCCCCCTTGTTTTTTACAATCCGAGTCTAGTAGCTTCTACGGGTGCTAAAAACTGGGTGTCTATCGGGGGAACCACGCTCTTTCAACCATCTGAGTTCATGAAGATTTCCTACATCTTGATATTGGCTCGAGTCATTGTACAATTCACTCAAAAACACAAGGAGTGGCGACGGACTATTCCCTTGGATTTCCTATTGATTGGTTGGATGATTGCCTTTACCATCCCAGTCTTGATCCTTCTAGCCCTACAAAGTGACTTAGGAACTGCCTTGGTCTTCGTGGCTATTTTTGCAGGCATGGTCCTCCTTTCAGGTGTTTCGTGGAAGATTATCATTCCTGTTTTTGCAACAGGAGTGACTGCAGTTGCAGGCTTCATGGCAATCTTTATAAGCAAGGATGGACGTGCCTTCTTGCATCAGATTGGGATGCCAACATACCAGATTAACCGTATTTTGGCTTGGCTCAATCCCTTTGACTTCGCGCAAACAACGACTTACCAACAGGCGCAGGGGCAAATTGCGATTGGAAGTGGTGGTTTGTTTGGGCAAGGTTTCAATGTGTCCAATCTCCTCATTCCAGTACGTGAAAGTGATATGATTTTCACAGTGATTGCTGAAGATTTTGGCTTCATTGGTTCAGTCTTTGTCATTGCTTTGTACTTGCTTCTTATCTATCGTATGTTGAAGATTACGCTCAGGTCAAATAACCAGTTCTACACCTATATTTCAACTGGCTTTATCATGATGTTGCTCTTCCATATCTTTGAAAATATCGGTGCCGTAACAGGCTTACTTCCTTTGACAGGGATTCCCTTGCCATTCATTTCGCAAGGTGGATCCGCAATTATTAGTAACCTCATCGGTGTCGGTCTCCTCTTGTCTATGAGTTACCAGACCAATCTAGCAGAAGAAAAGAGTGGGAAAGTTCCGTTCAAACGAAAAAAAGTCGTCCTAAAACAAATCAAATAAGGAGGTCACTATGGCAAAAGTAGCAGTTATCTTAGCAAATGGCTTTGAAGAAATCGAAGCCTTGACAGTAGTCGATGTCTTGCGTCGAGCAAACATTTCCTGTGATATGGTGGGATTCGAGGAGCAGATGACAGGTTCACATGGCATTCAGGTAAAAGCTGATCGTGTCTTTGATGGCGATTTGTCCGACTATGACTTGATAGTTCTTCCAGGTGGCATGCCAGGATCAGCTCACCTACGGGATAATCCAGCCCTTATTTCTGAGATTAAAGCCTTTGACCAAGCTGGAAAGAAAATTGCGGCTATCTGTGCAGCTCCAATCGCCCTCCATCAAGCAGGTGTCCTGAAAGACAAGCGCTTCACCTGTTATGACGGTGTTCAGGAGAACATCAGTGATGGAATTTACCGAAAGGAAACAGTGGTTGTGGATGGCAATCTAACAACTAGCCGAGGACCGTCAACTGCCCTTGCCTTTGCCTATGAGCTGGTAGAGCAGTTGGGAGGAGATGCAGAAAGTTTACGAGTCGGCATGCTCTATCGGGATGTCTTTGGAAATTAACAGTAAGACGAGAGTTCGGCTCTCGTTTTTGCTTGGAAAAATCTAGGAAATCATCGCTTTTTTCGTAAAAAAATGGTATAATGAAGGGTATGAAATATCACGACTATATATGGGATTTAGGTGGTACCCTATTGGATAATTATGAGACTTCTACAGCAGCCTTTGTAGAAACCTTAGCCCAATATGGTATTGAGCAAGAACACGACCGTGTTTACGAAGCCTTGAAAGTTTCGACAGCTTTTGCCATCGAGAAGTTTGCACCAGATATCAAGGATTTTTTAGAGAACTATAAAGAAAATGAAGCGCGTGAGCTAGAACATCCAGTTTTGTTTGAGGGAGTTCCAGAATTACTCAAAGACATTTCGGACAAGGGTGGCCGCCATTTCTTGGTTTCTCATCGAAATGACCAAGTGCTAGAACTTCTTGCCAAGACCCAGATAGCCAACTACTTCACCGAGGTGGTGACTGCCAGTTCTGGCTTTAAACGAAAACCAGATCCTGAGCCCATGATTTATTTACGTGATAAATATCATATCTCATCCGGTTTGGTCATTGGTGACAGAAATATTGATATAGAAGCAGGTGAAGCTGCTGGCTTAGATGCCTATCTTTTTAAAAACGTTGCGACATTGAGACAAGCAATAGACATGTAAGAAAAGGGAAAAAATGACAGAAGAAATCAAAAATCAACAGGCACAGGATTATGATGCCAGTCAAATTCAAGTTTTGGAGGGGCTGGAAGCCGTTCGTATGCGTCCAGGTATGTATATTGGATCGACTTCAAAAGAAGGTCTTCACCACCTAGTCTGGGAAATCGTTGATAACTCAATTGACGAAGCCCTAGCTGGATTTGCCAGTCATATCCAAGTCTTTATTGAGCCAGATAATTCCATCACCGTTGTGGACGACGGCCGTGGAATTCCTGTTGACATTCAGGAAAAGACGGGACGTCCTGCTGTTGAGACAGTCTTTACGGTTCTTCATGCTGGAGGAAAATTCGGCGGTGGCGGATATAAGGTATCAGGTGGACTACACGGAGTAGGTTCATCAGTAGTAAACGCTCTTTCAACGCAACTAGATGTTCATGTTCACAAAAACGGCAAAATTCATTACCAAGAATACCGTCGTGGTCATGTTGTTGCAGATCTTGAGGTGGTTGGAGATACAGATAAAACTGGAACAACAGTTCACTTCACACCGGACCCAGAGATTTTTACAGAAACAACGACTTTTGACTTTGACAAATTAAACAAACGTATTCAAGAGCTAGCCTTTTTGAACCGAGGACTTCGAATCTCAATAACAGATAAGCGTGAAGGTCTCGAACAAACCAAGCATTATCACTATGAAGGTGGAATTGCTAGCTACGTTGAATATATCAACGAGAATAAAGATGTGATCTTTGATACACCAATCTACACAGACGGTGAGATGGATGATATCACAGTTGAAGTAGCCATGCAGTACACAACCGGTTACCACGAAAACGTCATGAGTTTTGCCAATAACATTCACACTCATGAAGGTGGTACGCATGAGCAAGGTTTCCGTACAGCGCTGACGCGTGTTATCAACGATTATGCCCGCAAAAATAAGCTACTAAAAGACAATGAAGATAACCTGACAGGGGAAGATGTTCGCGAAGGCTTGACTGCAGTAATCTCTGTCAAGCATCCAAATCCGCAGTTTGAAGGACAAACCAAGACCAAACTGGGGAACAGTGAAGTGGTTAAGATTACCAATCGCCTCTTCAGCGATGCCTTTTCTGATTTTCTCATGGAAAATCCACAGATTGCTAAGCGCATCGTGGAAAAAGGGATTTTGGCTGCCAAGGCTCGTGTAGCTGCCAAGCGTGCGCGTGAAGTCACTCGTAAGAAATCTGGCTTGGAAATTTCCAATCTGCCAGGAAAACTAGCGGATTGTTCTTCGAACAACCCTGCGGAAACAGAACTCTTTATCGTTGAGGGAGACTCAGCTGGTGGGTCAGCTAAATCTGGTCGTAACCGTGAATTCCAAGCTATCTTGCCAATTCGTGGTAAGATCTTAAACGTTGAAAAAGCTAGCATGGATAAAATCCTTGCCAACGAAGAAATTCGGAGTCTCTTCACAGCCATGGGAACAGGATTTGGTGCAGAATTTGATGTCACTAAGGCTCGTTACCAAAAGCTCGTTTTGATGACTGATGCCGATGTCGATGGAGCCCACATTCGGACCCTCTTGCTAACCTTGATTTACCGCTACATGAAACCAATCCTAGAGGCTGGTTATGTTTATATTGCTCAACCGCCAATCTACGGAGTAAAAGTTGGAAGTGAGATCAAAGAATACATTCAACCTGGTGCAGATCAAGAAATTAAACTCCAAGAAGCCTTAGCACGTCACAGTGAAGGGCGTTCAAAACCAACCATCCAACGTTATAAAGGTTTGGGAGAAATGGATGACCACCAATTGTGGGAAACAACCATGGATCCAGAACATCGCTTGATGGCGCGTGTTTCGGTAGATGATGCTGCCGAAGCAGATAAAATCTTTGATATGTTGATGGGAGATCGAGTAGAACCTCGTCGCGAATTTATCGAAGAAAATGCCGTTTACAGTACCCTTGACGTCTAAAAAATGTGGGAAATAGTTCCCATGACCTAAAAAATATGATATAATCAATACGATTGTTTCTAGTATAAAAGGAGTTTGATATGTCTAATGGACAACTAATTTATCTAATGGTTGCGATTGCAGTCATTTTGATTCTGGCTTATGTAGCGGCAATCTTCCTACGTAAGCGTAATGTAAGTAGATTGACGGCCCTCGAAGAAAGAAAAGAAGAACTCTACAACCTTCCTGTAAATGATGAGGTTGAAGCGGTTAAAAACATGCATTTGATTGGTCAAAGTCAGGTAACCTTCCGTGAATGGAATCAAAAATGGGTTGATTTATCCCTTAACTCATTTGCTGATATTGAAAATAACCTGTTTGAGGCTGAAGGCTATAATAATTCTTTTCGCTTTTTCAAAGCGACTCACCAAATTGATCAAATCGAAAGTCAAATTGATTTAATTGAAGAAGACATTGCAGCGATTCGCAATGCGCTTTCAGAGCTTGAAAAACAAGAGTCTAAGAATAGCGGACGTGTTCTGCATGCTTTGGACTTATTTGAAAATCTGCAACATACCGTAGCAGAAAATTCGGAACAGTATGGTAAAGCCCTTCCTGAAATTGAGAAACAATTGGAAAATATCCAGTCAGAGTTTTCTCAATTTGTAACCTTGAACTCTTCAGGTGACCCAGTTGAAGCTGCAGCAATTCTTGATTCAACTGAAAATCATATTCTCGCTTTGACACATATCGTTGATCGTGTTCCATCTCTCGTGAAGACTTTGTCAACAGAACTTCCAGAACAATTGGAAGATTTGGAGGAAGGCTACCGTAAACTCTTGGATGCTAATTATCACTTCACTGAAACGGACATCGAGTCACGCTTCCAACTTTTACATGAATCCTTGAAAAATAATCAAGAAAACATCCGCCAGTTGGAATTGGATAATGCAGAGTATGAAAATACACAAATCCAAGAAGAGATTAATGCGCTCTACGATATCTTCACGCGTGAAATAGCTGCCCAAAAAGTCGTTGAAAGTCTCCTTTCAACGCTTCCAACCTACCTCAATCACTTGAAAGAAAATAATCAGGTTTTGGTTCAAGACCTTGAACGCTTGAATAAAACTTATCTTCTCCCAGAAAGTGATGGGAACCATGTCCGCCGTCTTCAAGCTGAATTGTCAGGGCTTGATACAGCGATCACAGAGGCAACTGAAGATCAGACAGAACCTACTCAAGCCTACTCGGTTTTAGAGGAGCAGCTTAGTTCACTTCAAAGTAATCTAAAAGACATTGAAGACGAACAAGTTTCTGTTAGTGAACGCCTAGCTCAAATCGAAAAAGATGACATCAATGCTCGTCAAAAAGCAAATGTCTATGTGAACCGTTTGCATACTATCAAACGTTACATGGAGAAGAGAAACTTGCCGGGTATTCCTCAAAGTTTCTTGAAACTTTTCTTTACTGCAAGCCATAACACAGAAGATCTGATGGCAGAGTTAGAACAAGCACAAGTTAATATTGAATCAGTTAAACGAATTCTTGAAATTGCGACCCATGACATGGAGGCTCTTGAAACAGAAACCTACAATATTGTTCAATACGCGACTTTGACGGAGCAACTCTTGCAGTATTCAAACCGTTACCGTTCATTTGATGAGCGTATCCAGCAAGCTTTCAATGAAGCACTTGAAATTTTTGAAAAAGAATTTGACTACAAGGCATCATTTGAGAAAATTTCTCAGGCCTTGGAAGTTGCAGAACCAGGAGTCACAAATCGCTTTGTTTCTTCTTATGAAAAAACACGTGAAGCGATTCGCTTCTAATACCTGAAAAGCTTAGATCATCTAGGCTTTTTATTATTTATTTCAAAAATAGAAGAATATCGATTTATCATTGAAATTATAGTTCTGATTTGATATGATGGAGGTATGAAGAAAAATAGAGAGAAGCGTGTTTCCCACGATAAAAAGAGAAATGTATTACTGGTTTTAGTAGGTATTTTAAGTCTTGCTATGCTCTGCCTAGGTGGCGTGATTGGTTACAAGATTTTGCAGAAACAGTCCTATGAACAGAAAATTGAAACCTTAAAAAGTGAAAAAGATCAACAATTCAAAGCAGGCAGTCAGAGAGACCATTTCCGAAAAGGTCAAGCTGAAGTGATTGCCTATTACCCTCTTCAAGGGGAGGAAGTCATTGCGCCTGTTAGAGAAAAGATCAACCAGGATATTAAGGAAAAGCTGGAAGATAAAGAAGATTTGGTTTTTTATTATACGGAGCAGTTGGATCCCGTCCTAAAGGGAGTTGTGGCTCGTAATATTAGTAAGCAAGTTTACGATTTGTCTGCAGCAAAGGTTGAAGAAAAAGAAAAGACTTCTTTAGGAAAAATTTTCTTGACAGAAGACGGTAAAACTTTTACTCTTAGTCAACTTTTCAAAGATGCGACCAAGGCTAAGGAACTCTTGCTGAGTCAAATCAAATCAACCCTAGAAGATAAGAAACTTGACCAGACAAAAATTGATCAGGTCCTAAAAAACTTTACAGACCAAGATTTGTCGTCATGGAGCTTTGACTATAAAGATAGTCAACTCATCCTTTATCCTGCTGACCTAGGGGAGGCTCTGGAGGAAATTGCTTTACCAATATCCAGTTTCTTTGATGTGTTGGAGTCCTCTTATCTATTAGAAAAGGATGCTGAACTTTACCAGGCTTACTTTGCTCAGAAAAATAAAAAAGTTGTAGCCTTGACCTTTGATGATGGCCCAAATCCATCTACAACTACACAAGCTTTGGATACATTAGCTAAGTACAATGTAAAGGCGACTTTCTTTGTACTTGGTAAAAACATTGCTGGCAACGAAGATCTTCTAAAACGAATGAAATCAGAAGGCCATGTTGTAGGAAACCATAGCTGGGATCATCCCGTTCTTTCCAAATTGTCTCTGGAAGATGCTAAAAAACAAATCACGGATACAGAAGATTCCTTGACCAAAGTTTTAGGTTCGAGTTCTAAACTTATGCGACCTCCTTACGGAGCGATTACAGATGATATTCGTAATAGTCTGGATTTGAGTTTTATCATGTGGAATGTAGATAGTTTAGACTGGAAGAGCAAGAATGAATCTGCTATTTTAACAGAGATTCAGCATCAAGTTCGTAATGGATCGATTGTTCTTATGCATGATATTCATGGCGCTACAGTTAATGCTCTTCCAAAGATTATAGAATATCTAAAAGAGCAAGGTTATACATTTGTGACGATTCCGGAATTACTCAATTCACGTCTAAAAACTCACGAAATGTATTATGACCGTGATCAATGATTTTAAAATCTAAAGGAGCAAGTGTGCTGATAATCAGGACTTTGTTTCTTTAGATTTTCTTCACATAGAAAGGAAAAATGATGAAATCTTATATCCTTAATAATGGAGTTTCAATTCCTGTTCTAGGATTTGGAACATGGAAAGCTGAAAATGGAGAGGTGGCCTACCAAGCCGTTTTAGAAGCTTTAAAGGCCGGTTATCGACATATCGATACTGCGGCTATCTATAAAAATGAGGAGAGTGTTGGCCGTGCTATACGAGATAGTGGTATTCCACGTCAAGAAATCTTTGTAACGACCAAACTTTGGAATACCAATCACAGCTACGAAGAAGCTCGCCAAGCTTTTGAGCAATCAATGGAAAAACTAGGATTGGACTATCTAGATTTGTACCTTATCCATTGGCCAAATCCAAAACCTTTAAGAGAAAATGGCGAATGGAAAACTCGCAATGCTGAAGTCTGGAGAGCGATGGAGGACCTTTACCAAGAAGGCAAAATCCGTGCTATCGGCGTTAGTAATTTCCTTCCTCATCATTTGGAAGCCTTGCTTGAGACAGCAAGAGTCATTCCAGCGGTCAATCAGGTACGCTTGGCACCAGGAGTTTATCAAGAGGAAGTGGTTGACTACTGTAAAGAGAAAGGAATTCTTCTAGAGGCCTGGGGACCTTTTGGGCAAGGAGAGTTGTTTGATAAGAAAGAAGTCCAAGAAATTGCTGCTAAGCATGGGAAATCAGTTGCTCAAATTGCCTTGGCTTGGAGTTTGGCAGAAGAGTTTTTACCGTTACCCAAGTCAGTAACAGCCTCTCGCATCCAGAGTAATCTTGATTGTTTTGGGATTGAACTCAGCAAAGAAGAGCGAGAGATCTTAAAGACGATTTCAGTGATTTCTGGCGCACCTCGTGTGGATGAGATGGATTTTTAGAAAGTAAGAAAAAGAATTGTAAATTTTCTCTCTTTCTGATATAATAATCAACAAGAAAGAAAGTCTTATGGCGTTCTTCAAGCGAGCTTGGGATAGTGGGAGCCAAGTAGGACAAGGTAAGGAACTGGCGCTTTCTGTTATATTTTAAAAAACAATGAAGTAATAAATTAGGGTGGAACCGCGTTTCTGACGCCCCTAGTCGCAAGACTTGGGTGTTGAAATTCGGTTCTTTTTGAATTTCGTCCAATACCTAAGTAGAAAGGAGCATAATGCTTAAAGGATCTTGTTTATGTAAAGCAGTCACCTACACTTTAGATGAGGAATTATCGGAATTAGTTTTTTGTCATTGCTCATTCTGTCGGAAAGCAACTGCGTCTGCCTATACAGTTAATGCCAAAGTTAGCAGTAAAAATCTGGTATTGTATGGAGAAGAGAATTTGGTTACCTATAGTTCATCTCCAGGGAAACAACGCTATTACTGCCAGAACTGTCATAGTCAAATTTTCACTATTCAAGAAGATGTACCAGAAGTTTGTGCTTTGAAATTGGGTACAGTAGATGAATGCAATCAGAATTTACAAACTGTTCCTAAACGTCATATTTTTCAGGATCCAGCTTTTTCTTGGTTGCTTGATAAATAAATTTAAAAAGATAATATAAACTAAAGGAGTATTCAATGTCTAAAAAATTGACTTTTCACTGCGTCAGTGGCAGAGATCTCCTTACAGTCGGACTGCCCCACGCTCAGCACTAGAGTGCCTGAGCTAGACGCAGTACTAACTCGTCTTGCTTCGTCTAATCGACGAGGCAGACTCGTGTCGCAAGTCATTTATAGAAAAAGGAGTAAATAATGTCTAAAAAATTGACTTTTCAGGAAATCATCCTTACTTTGCAACAATTTTGGAATGACCAAGGTTGTATGCTTATGCAGGCTTATGATAATGAAAAAGGTGCGGGAACCATGAGTCCTTACACTTTCCTTCGTGCTATTGGACCTGAGCCATGGAATGCAGCTTATGTAGAGCCATCACGTCGTCCTGCTGACGGTCGCTATGGGGAGAATCCTAACCGTCTTTACCAACACCACCAATTCCAAGTAGTGATGAAGCCTTCTCCATCAAATATCCAAGAGCTTTACCTTGAGTCTTTGGAAAAATTGGGCATCAATCCTTTGGAACATGATATTCGTTTCGTTGAGGACAACTGGGAAAACCCATCAACTGGTTCAGCTGGCCTTGGGTGGGAAGTTTGGCTTGATGGGATGGAAATCACTCAGTTCACTTATTTCCAACAAGTTGGTGGATTGGCAACTGGTCCTGTGACTGCGGAAGTTACTTATGGTTTGGAACGCTTGGCTTCTTATATTCAGGAAGTAGATTCTGTCTATGATATTGAGTGGGCTGATGGTGTAAAATACGGAGAAATCTTCATCCAGCCTGAGTACGAGCATTCAAAATATTCATTTGAAATTTCGGACCAAGAAATGTTGCTTGAAAACTTTGATAAGTTTGAAAAAGAAGCTGGTCGCGCCCTGGAAGAAGGCTTGGTTCACCCTGCCTATGACTATGTTCTCAAATGTTCACACACCTTTAACTTGCTTGACGCGCGTGGCGCCGTATCCGTAACCGAACGCGCAGGCTATATCGCCCGTATCCGTAACTTGGCCCGTGTCGTAGCCAAAACCTTTGTCGCAGAACGCAAACGCCTAGGCTACCCACTTTTGGATGAAGAAACAAGAGCTAAACTCCTAGCAGAAGACGGAGAATAAAGAGAGTGACAAATTACGAAAATGGGCGAACAGAGTGAGCCCTTAGCCAGTTGCCACAGTGATGAAGGTATCCTTAGTGATGCTAAGGATACTAGGCAAAATTGGAGACTTTTGGCTCCAATTTTAGCAATGAAACGACGAAGTCGGTTGCTTGCGTGCCAATCACATAAGACAAACTGGAAAATAAAAAGATACTTTTCGGAGAAAAAATATGACAAAAAACTTATTAGTAGAACTCGGTCTTGAAGAGTTACCAGCCTACGTAGTAACTCCAAGCGAAAGACAACTAGGTGAAAAAATGACCGCTTTCCTCAAGGAAAACCGCCTTTCCTTTGAAGCCATTCAAACCTTCTCAACACCACGTCGTTTGGCTGTTCGTGTGACTAGTCTTGCAGACAAACAGTCTGATTTGACAGAAGATTTCAAGGGTCCGGCAAAGAAAATTGCACTGGATAGTGATGGAAACTTCACCAAAGCAGCTCAAGGATTTGTCCGTGGGAAAGGCTTGACAGTTGAAGATATTGAATTCCGTGAAATCAAGGGTGAAGAATATGTCTATGTTACCAAGGAAGAAGTGGGTAAACCAGTTGAAGCCATTGTTCCTGGTGTAGTAGACGTCTTGAAGTCACTGATATTCCCTGTCAGCATGCACTGGGCTAACAATACTTTTGAATATATCCGCCCTGTACACACTTTGACAGTTCTCTTGGACGAACAAGAGTTTGATTTGGATTTCCTTGATATCAAGGGTGGGCGTGTGAGTCGCGGCCATCGTTTCTTGGGACAAGAAACTAAGATTCAGTCAGCATTGAGCTACGAAGAAGACCTTCGTGAACAGTTTGTAATCGCAGATCCTCGTGAACGTGAACAAATGATTGTTGATCAAATCAAGGAAATTGAGGCAAAACATGGTGTTAGCATCGAAATTGATGCCGACTTGCTTAACGAGGTATTGAACCTGGTTGAATACCCAACTGCCTTTATGGGAAGTTTTGATGCCAAATACCTTGAAGTTCCAGAAGAAGTCTTGGTGACTTCGATGAAGGAACACCAACGTTATTTCGTTGTTCGTGATCAAGACGGTAAACTCTTGCCAAACTTTATTTCTGTTCGTAATGGAAACGCAGAGCATTTGGGAAATGTCATCAAGGGTAATGAAAAAGTCTTAGTTGCCCGCTTGGAAGACGGAGAATTCTTCTGGCGTGAAGACCAAAAATTGGTCATTTCAGATCTTGTTGAAAAATTGAACCAGGTGACCTTCCATGAAAAGATTGGTTCCCTTCGTGAACACATGATTCGTACAGGTCAGATTGCCGTCCTTTTGGCGGAAAAAGCTGGTTTATCAGTGGATGAAACGATTGATCTTGCCCGCGCAGCAGCCATTTACAAGTTTGACTTGTTGACAGGTATGATTGGTGAGTTTGATGAGCTACAAGGGATTATGGGTGAGAAATATGCCCTTCTTGCTGGTGAAACTCCAGCAGTTGCAGCTGCCATTCGTGAACACTACATGCCTACATCAGCCGAAGGAGAGCTTCCAGAGAGCAAGGTGGGGGCAGTGCTTGCCATTGCAGACAAATTGGATACGATTTTGAGTTTCTTCTCAGTAGGTTTGATTCCATCAGGTTCTAATGACCCTTATGCCCTTCGTCGTGCGACGCAAGGTGTGGTACGTATCTTGGATGCCTTTGGTTGGCACATTGCTATGGATGAGTTGATTGATAGCCTTTATGCTTTGAAATTTGATAGCTTGACTTATGAAAATAAAGCAGAAGTCATGGACTTTATCAAGGCTCGTGTTGATAAGATGATGGGTTCAACTCCGAAAGATATCAAGGAAGCAGTCCTTGCAAGTTCGAACTTTGTCGTGGCGGATATGTTGGAAGCAGCAAGTGCTCTTGTAGAAGCAAGCAAGGAAGAAAACTTCAAACCGTCTGTCGAATCTCTCTCTCGTGCTTTTAATTTGGCTGAGAAAGCGGAAGGATCTGAAACAGTTGACCCTGCTCTCTTTGAAAATGAAGAAGAGAAAGCCTTGGCGGAAGCAGTAGAGTCACTCGTTTTATCAGGGACTGCAAGTCAGCAATTAGAACAACTCTTTGCGCTTAGTCCAGTTATTGATGCTTTCTTTGAGAATACTATGGTAATGACCGATGATCAAGATATTCGTCAAAATCGATTGGCCATCTTGTCGCAATTAACCAATAAAGCAGTGAAACTTGCACGTTTCAACCAAATTAATACCAAGTAAAATCTGTTAAACGGATTAAATCTTATCATAAAGGAGAGAAACATGGATCCTAAAAAAATTGATCGTATTAACGAGCTTGCTAAAAAGAAAAAAACAGAAGGCTTAACTTCTGCTGAAAAAGTGGAACAAGCTAAACTTCGTGAGGAGTACATTGAAGGCTATCGTCGTTCTGTTCGCCACCACATTGAAGGAATCAAAATTGTCGACGAAGAAGGAAATGACGTCACACCAGAAAAACTACGTCAGGTACAACGTGAAAAAGGTTTGCACGGCCGTAGTTTAGATGATCCTAACTCATAAAATGAAAGGGGGGTGTAGATGATTTACAAGCCCCTTTTCTGTTGTAATAAAAAAGGAGCCATTTGGCTCCTTTTTGGTTTCTTAGTTGCTTGCACCAGAAGTGGCGTCGGCGTCACCACCATGGCCTCCAGCGTCCCCCGAATCAGAAGCGCCAGAAGTAGCATCTGCGTCTCCATGACCTCCGGCAGCAGGAGCAAATGGTCCGCTACCACCCACCAAACGTTGACCAGTCTCTTTTAGGTACCATTCAAGCCATGGTTGGAAGTTAAAGACGATTTCATTGATTCCAGCGTATGATCCATCAGGATAGTACATTGCTTGGTAGTTGTGGGTGTTGATAACACCTGCAGGAGAACCTGGAACGATCGTACGGACGTATTCTTGGTTTCCGTTGCGAAGTGTTCCGATGACCCACTCTACATTCTTCATACGTGCTGGTGGAAGAGAATTGTGAACAGTCGACATACGGTTACCTGATTGAGGTGGTACACGTTTGGCAAACATGGTGTCTGGATCTTGGTGAGCGTTGTTGTAGTAGAGGAATTGGTTGTTATCGTCAGCGTATGTCAATTCAAATGGCATAGCTTTCAAGAACATATCGATTTGGTTAACTGTTAGGATACCGTGGTCCAATTTGACATAGGTATCACCAGAAACAGCACCAGTGATTGCTGCAACTTTTTCCACCCATTCTGGATCGTCAGGGTCAACTTCTGTAATGGTTGTAGCAATTGGTTTTCCACAATCCAAGTCTTCTGGTTCGATTGGTTTTGGTTTTTTCAATTTTGAAACGACTCCTACGTATTTTACAAAGTTATCTAAGCAAGTTTCAAGGAATTTAACAGTTCCTTCGTTGGTGATGTTTCCGTCGTTATCAAAAGCTTCCTTGGCTTTACCAAGAAGGAATTCGTTACCTGGAAGCGTGTAGGCATTAACACCTGGAGCATCAAGGATTTTACGAAGGTGAACTTGGGCACGTGATGTTCCTTGGTCGTAGTATGATGCACCCACAATCATAACAGGTTTGTTTTCAAATGGATGAACTTCGTATGAAAGCCATTCAAGTACAGATTTGAGTGAAGCTGAGATAGTGTGGTTGTGCTCAGGAGTGGCGATAATGACACCATCAGCACGTGTAATTTTGTTATACAAGAAGCGTAATTGGAAACTGTCGTCCCATTTTTCGTCTTGGTTAAACATTGGAACTTCGTCGATTTCAAGAACTTCTAGTTCAAATTTAAATTTGAAATTGCGACGGATAAATTCCAAGAGTTTGCGGTTATATGATTGATCGTAGTTTGATCCAACAAGTCCAACAAATTTCATTCTTTCGGTCTCCTATCTTACAAATTTTCCCAGTCAAATTCTTCTGCATCTTTGCGAAGCAATTCTTGTGCATTGCGCAATTTCTCAGTAATCTTCACAAAGATACGGAAGTCATCAAAGATGGCATCCAATTTCTTGATAACATCAAGGTCAACCAAGTCTCCACTTGGGTTAAATGCTTGAAGAGAGTGAGAAAGCAAGAATTCATCTGGAAGAACATTTGCCTTAATTTCAGGAGCGTTCAAGATTTGACGAAGTTGCAATTGGGCACGAGATGAACCAAGTGTACCATAAGAAGCACCAGTAATCATGATTGGTTTGTTCAAAAGTGGGTAGATACCGTAAGATAGCCAAGCAAGAGCGCTCATCAAAACTGCAGGGATAGAGTGGTCGTACTCAGGAGTACCGATAATCACACCGTCAGATGCTTCAATTTTAGCTGCAATCTCAAGAATTTCAGCTGGAAGTTGCTTATCTGCTGGTTTGTTGAAAACAGGGATATCCTTGATTTCAACGAGTTCAATTTCAGCTTTATCAGCAAAGTGTTTTTGCATGTATTGGAGCAATTGGCGGTTTGTAGAACGTTTAGAGTTCGTTCCAACAATGGCAATAAGTTTTAGCATGAGATTTCCTTTCTCTTTTTACATAATACAATTTTGAAGGTCTGAAGAACATGCAATGCGTCCCTCTTTGTCGATGAGAATGGCTTCAATACCATCTAAACTTTCGACTTGCCAGAGGATAGAAGCGCTTCGTTCTCCGAAAAGGCGCGTTGTCCAAATCTCACCATCAACGGATTTATCAGAGATAATCGTTAGGCTAGCGAGTTCGGTTTCGACAGGGAATCCTGTCTTACTATCAAAAATATGGTGATAGTCTTTTCCATCTACTGTCAGGTGGCGTTCATAGATACCTGAAGTGACAACGGATTTGTTAGAAGCAGGAATGGTTAGGAGATGATTGCCACGAGGATTTCGCGGATCCTGAATGCCGATCTGCCAGGCTTTCCCTTCTTTGGCTTGGTTATTCCCGATGGTGAGGATATTTCCTCCGAGATTGATCAGGGCAGAGGTGACACCGTGTGTTTTTAAATACTGGGCAACCTTATCTGCACTATAGCCCTTAGCCAAACAACCTAGATCGAGCTTCATTCCTTTCTTCTCTAAAAAGACAGTAGAGCTAGTCGGATCTAACTTGATAAAATGTGGGTCAACTAGAGGCAAGACGGCTTCGATTTCATTTGGCTTTGGAAGCCGAGCATCTGAAAAACCAATTCGCCAGGTTTGAATCAAGGGACCAATACTGATGTTGAGATGGCTAGAGGGAGCTAGGCTATGCTCTAGTCCAAGAGCAATCAGTTCAAATAGGTCAGGATGAACCTTGACAGGTGCGATTCCAGCCTGGTAGTTGATTTCCATCAGTTCGGATTCTTGACTGTTGGCGTTGAAGCGGTATTCGAGCTCTTTGAGCAAGTCAAAAGCCCCTTGAAGCAGGGTTTCTGCCCGCTCATCTACTAATGAAATGGTGATAGTTGTTCCCATTAGCCGTTCAGAGTGCGAACGAAGAGGCAAGCTACCAGCTCCTTTCTCTTTATAGGAAATCATTCAATATAAGTTAGTTAAAGAAAAATTAAACCCCTTACATTTTCTTTCCATGTATCTAGCATACCATAAAGTCAGCGTTTTCACAAATAAATTTTAACAAAAGTCAAGAAATATGCTTAAAAATTGGAAGGAAATGAAACAAATAATATAGTAAAGAATAATTTTTTCTGAAAAAAAGAGAATTCCAAGCAAATACCTTGTAAACGCTAACAGCAAATGATATACTAGAGGGGTAAATTAAATTTTAAAGGTGGAATTATTCTATGAGTAAAATCGTTGTAGTTGGTGCTAACCACGCTGGTACAGCATGTATCAACACTATGTTGGACAACTTTGGACATGAAAATGAAATCGTAGTATTTGACCAAAACTCAAATATTTCATTCCTTGGTTGTGGAATGGCTCTTTGGATCGGGGAACAAATCGACGGCCCAGAAGGTCTCTTCTACTCTGATAAAGAAAAATTGGAAGCAAAAGGTGCTAAAGTTTACATGAACTCACCAGTTCTTTCAATTGACTACGATAACAAAGTTGTGACTGCAGAAGTTGAAGGTAAAGAACACAAAGAGTCTTATGATAAATTGATCTTTGCAACTGGTTCAACTCCAATCTTGCCTCCAATCGAAGGTGTTGAAATCGTTAAGGGCAACCGCGAATTCAAAGCAACTCTTGAAAATGTACAATTTGTTAAATTGTACCAAAACGCTGAAGAAGTTATTGAAAAACTTGAAGACAAGAGCAAACACCTTGAGCGCATTGCCGTTGTTGGTGGTGGTTACATCGGTGTTGAGCTTGCTGAAGCTTTCGAGCGTCTTGGAAAAGAAGTGGTTCTGGTAGATATCGTAGATACTGTCTTGAACGGTTACTATGACAAAGACTTCACACAAATGATGGCGAAGAACTTGGAAGACCACAACATCCGCTTGGCTCTTGGTCAAACAGTTAAAGCCATCCAAGGTGATGGAAAAGTTGAACGCTTGGTAACAGACAAAGAAACATTTGATGTGGATATGGTGGTTCTTGCCGTTGGTTTCCGCCCTAACACAGCTCTTGCTGATGGTAAGATTGAGCTCTTCCGCAACGGTGCCTTCCTTGTAGATAAGAAACAAGAAACATCTATCCCAGGTGTATACGCTGTTGGTGACTGTGCAACTGTTTATGACAATGCTCGTAAAGATACAAGCTACATCGCTCTTGCATCTAACGCTGTACGTACTGGTATCGTTGGTGCTTATAATGCTTGTGGACACGAACTTGAAGGAATCGGTGTACAAGGATCAAACGGTATCTCTATCTACGGTCTTCACATGGTTTCGACTGGTTTGACTCTTGAAAAAGCCAAAGCTGCAGGCTATAATGCAACTGAAACTGGCTTTAACGATCTTCAAAAACCAGAATTTATCAAACATGACAACCACGAAGTTGCCATCAAGATTGTCTTTGACAAAGACAGCCGCGAAATCCTTGGTGCACAAATGGTTTCACATGATGCTGCTATCAGTATGGGAATCCACATGTTCTCACTTGCTATCCAAGAGCATGTAACAATTGACAAGTTGGCCTTGACAGACCTATTCTTCTTGCCACACTTCAACAAACCATATAACTACATCACAATGTCTGCACTTACAGCTGAAAAATAATAGAAACATTATTTGATATGAAAACAAAAAGTTGAGAAAAGATTCTCAACTTTTTTACATGTAATAAACAATCGCGATATATTGGAGTGCAGATGCCGCTAGGATAAAGAGATGCCAAATCATGTGGAAATAAGGTTTTTTCTTAGCGTAAAATCCAGCTCCAACTGTATAACAGAGTCCGCCAGTTACCATGAGACTCCAGAAAATTGGAGTTGTTTGACTGATAATGGCAGGAATGATAGCTAGAACCAACCAGCCCATAATCAGGTAAAGGGCAAGGCTGAATTTCTCATTGACCTTTTTAGCAAAGATTTTATAGAGGATGCCAAAGATGGTCGTTCCCCACTGAATGGCAATAATCAGATAGCCAAACCAGTTATTCATCAAAGTCAATACGACCGGCGTATAAGAGCCTGCGATAGCCACGTAAATCATAGAATGGTCGATGATTCGCAAGACGTATTTGTGGGTCGAACCATAGGCCATAGAGTGGTAAATGGTTGACGAGAGGAACATGAGAAATAGACTGATAACAAAGATAGAAACGCCAAAAGACGATAAAAATCCATGTGCTTCATAACTATAGGTGGATGAAATGGGGAGTAAGATGAGCATGATAACGGCACCCACAGCATGGGTCACGCTATTAGCAATTTCCTCTCCAAAACTGAGTTTTTTACTGAGCTTTAGACTGGTATTCATTGGATTTCCTCCTCTTCTTTGATAAGGATTAAGTCTAGAGTTTGATGGTAGAGTTTAACCGTTTGGCAGCCGGTTTGGATAATAGGGTTTTCTGGATCGATTCCTTGGTTCATGTAGTCCACAAAAGCATCGTAGAGCTGATCTGAGCTTGCATAAGTGTGCAGAGTGTTAAGTGTCTGAGTGATTTCTTGAATCGAAAAGACAGATTTGAGAGTAGTGATAGCAATCAAACGGGCAATCTGTTTGCGTTGGTATTTCTTCTTGTCAGGCTTTGTCAGGTAACCATGTTTGACATAGTTATTGACCATGGATGCGGTCAGGCCCTTTTCTTTATCTGGAGAGATGGGGGCACAGACTTGATTGACATAAAGCAAAACCTGATCCAGATAGAGGTCAATGTTTGGAATGTCTTCCCATTTTGGGTAGGAAAAGATAGAATTCATTTCCAACTCCTTTTTATCTAGTTTCAATAACTAGATTATAAAATAATAAAAAACAAAAGTCAAGTTTCAACTGCTTGTAGAAAGCTTTAAATTATGCTATGATGAGAGAAAACAGTTAGAAATGAGGGGAAAAGATGGAGATTCGTTTAGCTTTTCCAAACGAAGTAGATGCGATTATGCAGGTGATAGAGGATGCCAAAAAGTGCTTAGCCAAGTCTGGTAGTGACCAGTGGCAAAATGGCTATCCAAATGCCGACATCATTATTGATGATATCATCTCTGGTCAAGCTTATGTGGCCTTGGAAGAGGGAGAACTGTTAGCCTATGCTGCTGTGACCAAGAGCCCAGAGGAAGCCTATGAAGCCATTTATGAAGGAAGTTGGCAGGGGGGAGAGTCGGAATATCTGGTCTTTCACCGTATCGCTGTAGCAACAGATGTCCAAGGGCAGGGAGTTGCTCAAACTTTCCTAGAAGGCTTGATTGAAGGATTTGATTACCTAGATTTTCGTTCAGATACGCATGTTGAAAACAAGGCCATGCAGCATGTCTTTGAAAAGCTAGGCTTCCAACAGGTTGGTAAGGTTCCAGTTGATGGGGAACGTTTGGCCTATCAGAAATTAAAAAAATGAAGCAGAAAAAGTACGCAAAAATGCTCTACCCGTCGCCCATTGGAACCTTATCCTTAGTTGCTGACGAGCAATATCTGTATGGAATTTGGGTACAGAACCAAACTCATTTTGAGAGGGGATTAGGAGACGAAACGATAGAAGAAGTTGCTAGCCATCCTGTATTAGAGCAAGTTATTTCCTATTTAGATACTTATTTTAAGGGAAGTGTTCAAGATTTATCTGACTTACCTTTGGCTCCTATTGGAACAGATTTTGAAAAGCGAGTATGGACATACTTACAGAGCATTCCTTATGGTCAAACAGTAACTTACGGACAAATAGCTCAAGACCTGCAAGTGGGTTCTGCCCAAGCGATTGGCGGAGCAGTGGGGCGTAATCCTTGGTCCATCCTCGTACCCTGTCATCGTGTGCTGGGATCAGGCAATCGTCTGACAGGCTATGCATCGGGAGTCGAAAAGAAAGCCTGGCTCTTGCAACATGAAGGTGTAGCATTTCAAGAAAATAAAAAATAGAAAGAAAAGAAGATGTTAGAATTTATCGAATACCCAAAATGTTCAACTTGTAAGAAAGCAAAAAATGAATTGGATCAACTTGGACTGGAATACCAAGATATCCACATCGTAGAAGAAACACCAAGTGAAGACGTGATTTTGAACTGGTTAGAAACCTCCGGTTTTGAAGTGAAACAATTTTTCAATACTAGCGGGATTAAATACCGTGAACTGGGCTTGAAAGATAAGGTGGGAAGTTTGTCAAAACAAGAAGCAGCCAAGCTTCTAGCCAGTGATGGTATGTTATTGAAACGTCCAATTTTGGTGGAGAATGGTGCTGTTAAACAAATTGGCTATAGAAAAAGCTATGAGGACTTAGGTTTGAGATAGTTTTTATCTATCTCCTTGATAGGTAAAATATATAGCCTCCCTGTTTTAAAGTGTGATAAACTAGAAGATAGACAAAGTCTGAGTAGCCCGTAGCAAATAATTTGCTTGCGAGCAGAAGTATGATAGAATGAATCATTATCAGGAGAGGATGTTTTTATGACTGTTACAACATTTTTAGCATCAGTTTGGTACCAAAGTTTGATGCAACTCATTCCGGATGGTAAACTCTTTAGTTTGCGTTCGGTCTTTGATGGAATTCCAAGGATTGTCCAGCAACTGCCTACAACCTTGATGTTAACGCTTGGAGGTGCACTCTTTGGTTTGCTACTTGCCTTGATTTTTGCCATTGTTAAGATCAATCGTGTTAAAATTCTATATCCCTTGCAGGCCTTTTTTGTTAGCTTCTTAAAAGGTACCCCAATCCTAGTTCAACTTATGTTGACCTACTACGGAATTCCTTTGGCACTGAAAGCAATCAACCAACAATGGGGAACTGGTTTCAATATCAATGCGATTCCAGCAGCGCTTTTTGCGATTGTGGCCTTTGCTTTTAATGAGGCGGCTTATGCAAGTGAAACGATTCGTGCAGCCATCCTTTCTGTTAATCCAGGTGAAATTGAGGCGGCGCGTAGTTTGGGTATGACTCGTGCACAAGTTTATCGTCGCGTAATTATTCCAAATGCAGCAGTGGTAGCGACACCGACTTTGATTAATTCCCTTATCGGCTTGACCAAAGGAACTTCTCTAGCCTTTAGCGCAGGTGTTGTGGAGGTCTTTGCCCAAGCTCAAATTTTGGGTGGAGCCGATTATCGCTATTTTGAACGTTTCATCTCCGTTGCCCTTGTTTATTGGGTAGTCAATATCGGAATTGAAAGCCTCGGTCGTTTCATTGAAAAGAAAATGGCTATTTCAGCCCCAGACACAGTGTCTACAGATGTGAAAGGAGACCTTCGTTAATGATTAAGATTTCGAATTTAAGTAAATCCTTTTCAGGACAGACAGTCTTGAATCATCTGGACTTGGATATTCAAAAGGGAGAAGTAGTGGCTTTGATTGGTTCATCTGGAGCTGGGAAATCAACCTTTCTTCGTAGTTTGAACTACCTTGAAACTCCAGATAGTGGAACGATTCAGATTGACAATTTTAAAGTTGATTTTTCTCAGATTAGCCAAGAAGAAATTCTAACCCTTCGTCGCAAGTTATCCATGGTTTTCCAACAGTTTAATTTGTTTGAACGCCGAACAGCTCTTGACAATGTTAAGGAAGGTTTGGTTGTTGTTAAAAAATTATCGGACGAGGAAGCAACAAAAATCGCTAAGGAAGAGTTGGCCAAGGTTGGTCTTTCTGACCGTGAAAACCATTATCCTCGTCACTTATCAGGTGGACAAAAGCAACGGGTTGCCCTCGCGCGTGCGCTTGCTATGAAACCAGATGTCTTGCTCTTGGACGAGCCCACTTCAGCCCTTGACCCAGAATTGGTCGGTGAGGTAGAGAAGTCTATTGCAGATGCCGCTAAGTCTGGTCAGACCATGATATTGGTTAGTCACGATATGTCTTTTGTAGCCCAAGTGGCAGATAAGATTTTGTTCCTAGATAAAGGGAAAATCATCGAGTCAGGCACACCGGATGAAATCATCAATCATCCGAAAGAAGAACGGACAAAAGAATTCTTCGCTAGTTACAAACGGACTTATATTTGATATAATAGTAAAAGGAAAACTCAGTTAGTTGGACTAGCTGAGTTTACTCTTTAAAAAAGATAGAAACGAGAGAGATCATGCTACTGCATTTATTTTCTTTGTATTTCGAGAGTTTGATCTTAACGACCATCCTTGTCGTGATTTTTCTGGGGATTTGGATTGGATTGAGAGCTATGTCTGGTGTGGACAAGACAGCCAAAGCTCGCCAAGCCCATCTCTATGATATGATTATGATTGGAGTTTTGGTCATTCCGGTGTTATCCTTTGCCGTCATGAGTTTGCTCTTGGTTTTCAAGGCATAATCCTTGCGTGACTAGCAAGAATGAGTTAGAATAAAGATAGTTACAACAAGAAAGAAGGAATCGAAATGTACGATACAATTATTATCGGTGCTGGACCTGCGGGAATGACCGCTGCCTTATATGCTGCTCGAAGCAATCTGAAAGTGGCTTTGATTGAAGGTGGTCTGCCAGGCGGGCAAATGAATAACACATCTGATATTGAAAACTATCCAGGTTATGCCAACATTAGTGGACCTGAACTGGCTGAGAAGATGTTTGAACCACTTGAAAACCTTGGAGTGGAGCATCTTTATGGCTATGTTGAAAATATTGAAGACAAGGGTGACTATAAGAAGGTAATCACTGATGATCAAGTTTACGAAACCCTTACTGTCATCGTGGCAACTGGATCGAAACACCGTCTCTTGGGTGTCCCCGGAGAAGAAGAGCTGAACAGTCGTGGTGTTTCTTACTGCGCAGTCTGTGATGGAGCTTTCTTCCGTGACCAAGACTTGCTTGTAGTTGGTGGTGGAGATTCAGCGGTAGAAGAAGCCCTCTTCTTGACTCGCTTTGCCAAGACTGTTACCATTGTTCACCGTCGGGATGAACTTCGTGCTCAAAAGGTTTTGCAAGACCGTGCTTTTGCAAATGAGAAAGTCAACTTTATCTGGGACTCTGTAGTCAAGGAAATCAAAGGTGAAAACCGAGTAGAATCTGTCGTATTTGAGAATGTGAAAACTGGTCAAGTGATAGAGCAAGCCTTCGGAGGTGTCTTTATCTATGTTGGTTTGGATCCTGTTAGTGATTTTGCCAAAGATTTGAATATCCAAGACCAGGCTGGCTGGATTGTGACAGATAATCACATGAAAACTGGCGTTGACGGTATCTTTGCAGTTGGGGATGTTCGCCAGAAAGACCTTCGCCAAGTGACAACAGCAGTTGGAGATGGGGCTATCGCTGGTCAAGAAGCTTACAAATTTATTACAGAACATAGTTAAGCAAAAAAGTTTCCAATCAAGTGATTGGAAACTTTTTTATAGTCGGTTTCGAAAAACTTCGTACATGAGAATGGCTGCAGCAACGCTGGCATTGAGGCTTTGAACATGTCCATTCATCGGAATGGTAATCATTTCATCTACCTGTTTTTTGATGTTGCTAGAGATTCCTTTTCCTTCATTTCCGATGATGAGGGCGATTTTCCCTTTTGTATTCCACTTGTGGCAAGGAGTACCGTTCATATCCGTTCCAAAGGTCCAGAAGCCTTCATCCTTGAGTTTGTCTAGAGTTTGACTGAGGTTGGTCACTCGCGCAATCGGTACATGCTCAATAGCACCTGTGGCCGTTTTGGCAACGACAGGAGTCACTCCGACGGCACGGTGCTTGGGAATGATGACACCTGAAACATTGGTCGCATCGGCTGTTCGCAAGATAGAACCTAGATTATGGGGGTCAGTTAACCCGTCCAGAATCAATAGCAAAGGGTTTTCTTCTTGACGCGTTTTGGCAAGAATGTGTTCTAGCTCGCTATAGGCAAATTCAGACACTCGTAGAACAAAACCTTGATGAACAGCGCCTTCGGTCATTTCAGAGAGGGATTTTTTTGAGGTCCAAGAGATGGAGACCTTTTTCTCAGCAGCCAGTTCCTTGACTTTCTCAACATTCTTACCCCTTAGATCATCTTGGAGGTAGAGTTTGTTTCCTGTATTTGCAAGGAGGGCTTCGGTAACGGCGTGGACGCCATAGACAATATCATTTGTTTTCATGCCTCTATTATAACACAAAACCCCGTTTTGCAACGGGATTTTCTTTATTCCAGAATCAGTAAACCATCTTTCACAGCAAATGGGTCTTTCTCATTGATACGATCGTAAAACATGATTCCGTTTAGGTGATCAATTTCATGTTGGACAACGATAGAGTTGTATCCTTTGAGCTTGATACGGTGTTTTTCTCCGTCCTTGTCAAAGTAATCAACAGTGACGCGGGCATGACGAACAACATAGCCTGGAACTACACGGTCGACAGATAGGCACCCTTCTCCTTCACCGAGGGCAGCGTCTTGAACAGAGTGAGATACGATTTTTGGATTGTACATAATAGCTTGCAGATCGTAGGCTTCCTGTGGAGTCTCACCTTCTTCCACAATATTTGGCACTAAAACAGCGATAATGCGTTTTGAGATATCTAACTGAGGAGCGGCCAATCCAACTCCACCGCGGAGCCCCATCTTTTCAGCCATAACGGGATCTTGGGAATGTTTGAGGAATTGCATCATCTTTTCGCCAAGGATGATTTCCTGGTCAGACAGTGGGAAAGTGACCTCCTCAGCAACTGCACGTAGAGTTGGGTTCCCCTCACGGATAATATCTTTCATATCAATTAAGTGAGCAGCTTTTGTAATACGTTCTATAGCAGACATTTTCTCTCCTTTCATTACCTCTACATGATAACACAAAATAGACGAGAAAGAAAGTCGCAGAAGTTTCTAAAAAATAATATAATAAACGATATTCCCCCTTTGTCTGTGGTATAATAAAAGAAAAGACTTGCATCAAAAAGCAAGGGGGGATAAAGATGGAAAAGCGACAAGATAGACGGTCTCATGATTCTCTTTATGGGGTGTGGAGAACTAGTGTTGATTTCTTTCGGAATTATAAATCTTGGACGAATGCCCAGTTTATCATTGTGTTATTGCTTGCAGTTGCCTTGTCCATGGGATTGAACTTGCTGGTTCGAACAGTGCAAGGCAATAAGGTAACAAGTTCTAACAGTCAGACTACGACGTCTAGTCAGTCCAAGGAAAATCAATCTGGTGAAACGACAGCCCGTATCATGGCAAATGGAGACCTTCTCTACCATATTCCCATCTACCGAACAGCTCTAAAAGAAGATGGGACCTATGATTTCCATGAAAATTTTGAGTATGTAAAACCCTGGCTCAAGCAAGCGGATTTGGTGATTGGTGATTTTGAAGGAACGGTGAACAAGGACCACTACTTGGCAGGTTATCCTCTCTTTAATGCACCAGGAGAAGTCATGGATGCTATCAAGGATGCAGGCTACCAAGTTCTAGACTTGGCTCATAATCATATTTTGGATTCTCAAATTGAGGGAGTGGTTTCAACGGCTCAAGCTATTGAAAAGGCTGGAATGACACCCATCGGAGTCTACACACATGAATCCCGTGACCAAGCCCCTATAGTCATCAAGGAGGTCAATGGTATCAAGGTAGCTCTCCTAGCCTATTCTTACGGTTTTAATGGCATTGAGCAGTATATCTCTCAAGAGGACTATAATCGCTATCTTTCTGACCTGAATGAAGATAAGATGAAGACAGAAATCGAGCGTGCTGAGAAGGAAGCAGATATTACTGTCATCATGCCTCAGATGGGAATTGAGTACCAGCTAGAACCGACGGAAGAACAGAAAACACTGTACCACAAGATGATTGACTGGGGAGCTGATATTATCTTTGGAGGGCATCCTCACGTCGTTGAACCTGCTGAAACAGTTGAAAAAGATGGTGACAAAAAACTGATCATCTACTCCATGGGGAATTTCCTCTCAAATCAGCGCATTGAAACCATGCAAGATGAGGAAAATGCCAAGTGGACGGAGCGCGGTGTTCTCATGGATGTGACTATTAAGAAAAAAGATGGCAAGACAAGGATTGAAACGGCCAAAGCGCATCCGACTTGGGTCAATCGGACGCCTAAAGGAACATACTCTCCAGAAGGCTATCCGCTCTTCCTCTATCAGACCTATATCCTAGAAGACTTCATCGAGGGAGGCAGTTACCGTGACAAGTTGGATGAGGCGACCAAGGAACGAATTGACACAGCTTATAAAGAAATGAATGAACATGTAGGATTGAAGTGGGACTAGCTTGAATCCAGAGGAAGTAAAATGACGATTAAGATTATTGCGACAGATATGGATGGAACCTTGCTGGATCCGAGAGGTCAGCTGGATCTGCCCCGCTTGGAAAAGATCTTAGATCAGCTGGATCAAAGGGATATCCGTTTTGTCATTGCGACGGGGAATGAAGTTCATCGTATGAGAGAACTATTGGGACACTTGGCTGAACGAGTGATCCTAGTAGTTGCCAATGGTGCTCGTATTTTTGAAAACAATAAACTGGTTCAGGCTCAGACCTGGGATGATGCTATGGTTGACAAGGCTCTCCTTCATTTTAAAGGGAGAGAGTGCCGAGATCAATTTGTCGTCACCAGTATGAATGGTGGTTTTGTAAAGAAAGGGACTGTTTTTACAGACCTAGAAAAATTTATGACTCCTGAGATGATTGAAAAACTTTACCAAAGGACCAATTTTGTGGATGAGCTAAACTCAGACCTCTTTGGAGGAGTCCTAAAGATGAGCATGGTCGTTGGTGAGGAACGATCGAGTTCTGTTTTGCAGGAAATTAATGACCTCTTTGATGGGCGTGTAAGAGCTGTTTCCAGCGGTTATGGTTGCATTGACATCCTCCAAGCCGGAATTCATAAAGCATGGGGATTGGAAGAATTACTCAAGCGCTGGGATTTGAAATCGGAACAAATCATGGCTTTTGGTGATAGTGAAAACGATGTCGAAATGCTAGAACTGGCTGGAATTGCCTATGCTATGGAAAATGCAGATGATGAGGCCAAGGCAGTTGCAACTGCCCTAGCTCCAGCTAACAGCCAAGGGGGTGTTTATCAGGTCCTAGAAAATTGGTTAGAGAAAGAGGGATAAGGTGGCAGTACAGTTATTAGAAAATTGGCTCTTAAAGGAGCAGGAAAAGATTCAAACCAAGTATCGTGAATTGAATCAAGTTTCTGTTATAGAGCCAGATATCATCTTTATCGGAGATTCAATTGTGGAGTATTATCCTCTGCAAGAGTTGTTTGGGACTGCAAAGACGATTGTTAATCGAGGTATCCGAGGTTACCAGACGGGACTTCTACTAGACAATCTTGATGCCCATCTTTATAGTGATGCTGTGGATCAAATTGTTCTCTTAATTGGGACAAATGATATTGGAAAAGATATTCCCATGAATGAAGCCTTGGATAATCTTGAGCGTGTGATTCAATCAATTGCCCGAGATTATCCGCTGTCACAAATAAAGCTTGTTTCTATTCTGCCAGTTAATGAAGGCGAAGAATACAAGCAGACTGTTTATATCCGAACTAATGAAAAGATTAGAGAATGGAATCAAGCCTATGAGGCTCTAGCCTCCGCCTATATGCAAGTAGATTTTCTACCAATTTATGATAGTTTGACAGATTCAGAAGGGCAACTTCAATCAGCCTATACAACGGATGGCCTCCATCTAAGTGTAGCCGGTTATCAAGCCTTATCAGAAGCCTTGAAAACATATCTTTTCTAAAGAATTGACTTAATTTTGCATTTTTGATTTAGATAAGGTATAATGGTTTTATTGTCTTTTGGGGTCGTTACGGATTCGACAGGCATTATGAGGCATATTTTGCAACCCGTGTGGCGACGTAAACGCTCAGTTAAATATAACTGCAAAAAATAACACTTCTTACGCTTTAGCTGCCTAAAAACCAGCAGGCGTGACCCGATTTGGATTGCTCGTGTTCAATGACAGGTCTTATGATTAGCGAGATACGATCAAGCCTTGTCTAGTGGTTTGATAAGAGATTAATAGACTCGCAGTTCCTAGACTTGAGTTATGTGTCGAGGGACTGTTAAAATAATACATAACCTATGGTTGTAGACAAATATGTTAGCAGATGTTTGGACGTGGGTTCGACTCCCACCGGCTCCATTGATAATTTACATTGTTTTGTAAATCTTTCTAAAACGTTGTTTTTACAACGTTTTTTATTTTATTCTTTGGTATTCTTTTGCAAAAAAAGAATACAACATTTTGTTGTATCCTAAATATTAAATCAAGTCCTGAATTTTCTTAAGTTTTTATCATATTTTCTGTTATAATTAAGGTGCCTTAAGAAAAATAATGAAAAAACTAAATGTTTTTCATATAGTTTTCATTTTTTGTGTTATAATTAAGGTGCCTTAAGAAAAATATTAAGGGCCTTAAGAAAAATATTAAGGTGCCTTAAGAAAAATATTAAGGTGCCTTAAGAAAAATATTAAGGTGCCTTAAGAAAAATAATGAAAAAACTAAATGTTTTTCATATAGTTTTCATTGTTTTAATAGTTTAAAGTCAATCTTATTTTTCTCTAATAGAAAATAATGAAAAAGTAGGTTTAGAAAGAGGTAAGTATCTATGTCTTCTCATAAAAAAGTGTCACTCTCTGAGATTAATCAATCTATCGATACTCCAAATAACAATCATTTCTGGCAAAATTTAAAGGCCTTCTTGGGTCCAGGTGCCCTTGTCGCAGTTGGTTATATGGATCCAGGAAACTGGATAACCAGTGTGGTTGGAGGTGCATCCTATAAGTACAGTCTCTTATTTGTCATCTTGATTTCATCACTCATTGCTATGCAGCTTCAGCAGATGGCAGGAAAGCTTGGAATTGTAACTCAAATGGACTTGGCTCAAGCAACGGGTCATCATTCACCCAAATGGCTTCGTTATAGCTTATGGGTGATTTTAGAATTAGCCTTGATGGCGACAGATCTGGCAGAAGTTCTAGGTTCAGCGATTGCTCTCAATCTTCTCTTTAAGATTCCGATTATGATAGCAATTCTCTTGACCGTGTTGGATGTTTTTCTCTTATTGCTTCTGATGAAATTTGGCTTTAAGAAGATTGAAGCTATTGTGACAACACTGATTTTAACCATTCTAGCAATTTTTACCTATCTGGTAGCTTTGTCACATCCAAGCTTCCAAGGAATCGTTGAGGGTTATCTACCGAATGCAACCTTATTTGAAAGTCCCTTGCCAGGGCATGAAAGTCAATTAACCTTGGCACTAGGGATCGTGGGAGCAACGGTTATGCCCCATAACCTCTATTTGCATTCTTCCTTGTCTCAAACTCGGAAAATCAATCACAAGGACAAGAATGATGTTCGAAAAGCCGTGCGCTTTATGACCTGGGATTCAAATCTCCAATTATCCTTGGCCTTTGTGGTTAACTCCCTTCTATTAATTCTCGGGGCGGCTCTCTTTTTCGGCCATGCATCTGAGATTTCTGCCTTCTCTCAAATGTATAATGCCTTGCAGGATTCTACTATTGCAGGAGCTATAGCTAGCTCGACCTTATCAACCTTGTTTGCCTTGGCTTTATTAGCCAGTGGTCAAAATTCGACGATTACGGGTACCTTGACTGGACAAATCGTTATGGAAGGTTTCTTGCATATGAGATTACCTCAATGGTTCATTCGTTTGGCAACTCGTCTCTTTGCCTTGTTGCCTGTCATGATTGTAGCGGTTCTGTTTGGTCATCAGGAAAAAACATTGGATCAGTTATTGGTTTATTCACAAGTCTTTCTTTCGATTGCTCTTCCATTTTCAATCTTCCCACTGATTTATCTAACTTCTAAGAAATCACTGATGGGAGAATTTACCAATGCCAAATGGAATACCATCCTTGGCTATATCGTTTCCATTATCTTAACAATTCTCAATGTGAAATTGTTATTTGATATTTTCTAAGAAATTCACCCGAGTTATAAAACAAGCATATAAGAAAAAAGATACCCAAGATTTCTTGGGTATCTTTTTTAAAATAAACGGAAGACATGGGATTCGAACCCACGCACGCTGTTACACGCCTACCGCGTTTCCAACACGGCCTCTTAAGCCTCTTGAGTAATCTTCCAATACTTACTCAAATAGTCTACCATAAAGCCACTTATCTTGCAATAAAAATGTTGGAATTGAGAAAAATGATAGAATTTGAAAGAAAATGACAAAAAATGCTTGACTTTGCTAGAAAATGTGTTAGAATGAATAGTGTAAACGATAACAGGAGGTGATTTGGTGTTAAAAACTGAGCGGAAGCAACTGATTTTAGAGGAGTTGAATCAACATCATGTAGTTTCTCTAGAAAAATTAGTTAGTTTGCTAGAAACGTCAGAATCAACGGTTCGAAGAGATTTGGATGAGTTGGAGGCGGAAAACAAGCTTCGCCGTGTGCATGGTGGAGCAGAATTGCCACACTCCTTGCAGGAAGAAGAAACCATCCAAGAAAAATCTGTCAAAAACCTTCAAGAGAAGAAGTTACTGGCTCAGAAAGCAGCCTCTCTTATTAAGGAACAAGATGTTATCTTTGTTGATGCTGGAACGACAACTGCTTTTTTAATCAAGGAATTGGTTAATAAGAATATTACAGTTGTGACCAACTCCATTCACCATGCGGTTCAGTTGGTTGAAAAACAGATTCCAACTGTCATGGTTGGAGGAAGTGTCAAGATGGCAACAGATGCTTGTATCGGTGGAGTTGCTCTTAATCAAATCAATCAATTGCACTTTGACCGTGCCTTTATCGGGATGAATGGTGTAGATGATGGTTATTATACGACTCCTGATATGGAGGAGGGAGCCGTTAAGCGTGCTATTTTAGAGAATGCCAAACAGACCTATGTCTTGGTCGATTCGTCAAAGATTGGTCAAACTTGCTTTGCCAAGGTAGCACCACTTAAACGAGCAATTGTTATCACAAGTCAAGGGCATGAGCTCTTGCAGGCTATTAAGGAGAAAACGGAGGTAATAGAGGTATGATTTATACAGTCACACTCAATCCGTCTATTGACTATATCGTTCGCTTGGACCAAGTTCAAGTTGGTAGTGTCAATCGTATGGACAGTGATGATAAGTTTGCTGGTGGGAAAGGAATCAATGTCAGTCGTGTTTTGAAACGCTTGGATATTCCCAATACAGCAACTGGATTTATCGGAGGCTTTACTGGTAAATTTATCACAGATACTCTGGCAGAGGAAGAAATCGAGACACGTTTTCTCCAAGTAGCAGAAGATACTCGCATCAATGTCAAGATTAAAGCAGACCAAGAAACAGAAATCAACGGGACTGGTCCAAATGTGGAACCAGCTCAGCTAGAAGAATTGAAAGCTATTTTATCTAGTCTGACAGCAGATGATACGGTTGTGTTTGCGGGTTCGAGTGCTAAGAACCTAGGCAATGTTGTCTACAAGGATTTGATTGCCTTGACCCGCCAGACTGGTGCGCAAGTGGTTTGTGACTTCGAAGGACAAACCTTGATTGATAGTCTAGACTACCAGCCACTTTTGGTTAAACCAAACAATCACGAGCTTGGAGCTATCTTTGGAGTGAAACTCGAAAGTTTAGATGAAATCGAGAACTATGCTCGTCAGTTACTGGCCAAGGGAGCTCAAAACGTCATTATCTCCATGGCTGGGGACGGAGCCCTTCTTGTCACATCTGAGGGAGCTTACTTCGCAAAACCTATCAAGGGAACAGTCAAAAATTCAGTTGGTGCTGGTGACTCTATGGTTGCTGGGTTTACAGGTGAATTTGTCAAATCTAAAGATGCAGTAGAAGCCTTCAAATGGGGAGTGGCTTGCGGAACGGCAACTACCTTCTCGGATGACTTGGCAACAGCGGAATTTATTAAAGAAACATATGAAAAAGTTGAGGTAGAAAAACGATGAAAATTCAAGACCTATTGAGAAAAGATGTCATGTTGCTGGATTTGCAAGCAACTGAAAAAACAGCTGTCATTGAAGAGATGATTAAAAGCCTGGTAGATCACGGTTATGTGACGGATTTTGAAACCTTTAAAGAAGGAATCTTAGCGCGTGAAGCTCTAACTTCTACTGGTTTGGGTGACGGAATCGCTATGCCCCACAGTAAAAACTCTGCGGTCAAAGAAGCAACAGTTCTCTTTGCAAAGTCAAACAAGGGTGTTGACTATGAGAGTTTGGATGGGCAACCAACCGACCTCTTCTTCATGATTGCGGCTCCAGAAGGTGCAAATGATACTCACTTGGCTGCCTTGGCAGAATTGTCACAATACTTGATGAAAGATGGTTTCGCTGACAAACTTCGCCAAGTAACATCTGCAGATCAAGTTATCGAACTTTTTGACCAAGCTTCAGAAAAAGCCGAAGAGTCTGTTCAAGTACCTGCTAGTGACTCTGGCGACTTTATCGTAGCTGTTACAGCTTGTACGACAGGTATCGCCCACACTTATATGGCCCAAGAGGCCCTTCAAAAAGTAGCTGCTGAAATGGGTGTTGGCATCAAGGTTGAGACTAATGGTGCCAGCGGTGTTGGAAATCAACTGACAGCAGAGGACATCCGTAAGGCCAAAGCTGTTATCATCGCTGCAGACAAGGCTGTTGAGATGGACCGCTTTGATGGCAAACCTTTGGTTAATCGTCCAGTTGCAGACGGTATCCGTAAGACAGAAGAGCTGATCAACTTGGCTCTATCAGGAGATGCGGAAGTTTACCGTGCTGCTAATGGGGCCAAAGCTGTAGCAGCGTCTAACGAACAACAAAGTCTTGGTGGTGCCTTCTACAAACACTTGATGAGTGGTGTATCCCAAATGTTGCCATTCGTTATCGGTGGTGGTATCATGATTGCCCTCGCCTTCTTAATCGACGGAGCTTTTGGTGTACCACAAGATAGTCTTGGTAACCTCGGATCCTACCATGAGCTAGCTTCCATGTTCATGAAAATCGGTGGCGCGGCCTTTGGTTTGATGCTCCCAGTCTTTGCAGGATATGTAGCCTACTCTATCGCTGAAAAACCAGGTTTGGTAGCAGGTTTTGTGGCTGGTGCTATTGCTAAAGAAGGTTTTGCCTTTGGTAAAATCCCTTATGCAGCAGGTGGTGAAGCAACTTCAACTCTTGCAGGTGTCTCATCTGGTTTCCTAGGTGCCCTTGTTGGTGGATTTATCGCAGGTGCTTTAGTTCTTGCTATCAAGAAATACGTTAAAGTTCCTCGTTCACTTGAAGGTGCTAAATCAATCCTTCTCTTGCCACTTCTTGGAACAATCTTGACTGGATTTGTTATGCTAGCTGTTAACATCCCAATGGCAGCAATCAACACTGCTATGAATGACTTCCTAGGCGGTCTTGGAGGAGGTTCAGCTGTCCTTCTTGGTATCGTTCTTGGAGGCATGATGGCTGTTGACATGGGTGGACCAGTCAACAAAGCTGCCTATGTCTTTGGGACAGGTACGCTTGCAGCGACTGTTTCTTCAGGTGGTTCTGTAGCCATGGCAGCAGTTATGGCGGGAGGAATGGTTCCACCACTTGCTATCTTTGTCGCAACCCTCCTCTTTAAAAATAAATTTACCAAAGAAGAACGTAATTCTGGCTTGACAAACATCATCATGGGCTTGTCATTCATCACTGAGGGAGCGATTCCTTTTGGTGCCGCTGACCCAGCTCGTGCGATTCCAAGTTTCATCCTTGGTTCTGCAGTTACAGGCGGACTCGTTGGTCTTGCAGGTATCAAACTCATGGCGCCACACGGAGGAATCTTCGTCATCGCCCTTACTTCAAATGCTCTTCTTTACCTTGTCTTTGTCTTGATTGGAGCAATCGTAAGTGGTGTGGTTTATGGTTACCTACGCAAACCACAAGCATAAAAAAGAATTCATATACCAAAATGACTAAACACGGAAGTGGGTGGTCATTTTTTGATAATGGAGTGAGGGAGACTGGACTTTAAAATGATATAGAAGTAGATCGTAGAGAATTTCATTCTTCATCTAAATAATAGAATGCTAAAGTTTGTATAAATACCATGGAGGTGAAAAGTATCTTGAATGATTCTAGAGAAGAAATCAGAGAATGAAAAGTTCCGTAGTCAAAGTATTCTAAATGAAGAGTTACAAGCGACCTATGTCAGCATGGTGGAGGAGAATTTTCCCGATTCTAAATGAACCAATTTTATAGCTGATTTAGGTAGGAGACGAGGAATAACTAAAAGCTTTATATCTAAATAAATAATTGATATAATAATAGTTAAAGAATTATTAGAGGGAGAGATAAATTAATGGAAAAAGAATATCAATTTCGAGCACTTACTTCAAATAAAGATGTTGAAATAAAGCCAGTAACACTAGAAGCACTTCAGTTTGCGATTGACAAAAATTCGGAAGTAACCAACGTAGCTATTACTGGGAATTATGGAGCGGGGAAAAGTAGTGTTGTTGAGAGCTTTGAGAGGAAATATACTGATAAAACATTCCTCCATATATCTTTAGGGCAGTATGATGAAACAATAGGTAGTGAAAAAAATGGGCTAAATAATCGTCAAATTAATACCATAGAAGGAAAGATAATCAATCAATTACTTCATCAAATTAATCCTAATCAAATAAGAAAATCAATTTTTAAAACTCTTGATGCAGAATCGCAGATTAAACCTTTTAATATTTCGGTCTATGTAGGTTTAGTATTATTATTATCCTTATACTTACTAAATATTTCTTCATGGAATGGATTGATTCAGGATTTTTCTTGGTTATCTTGGACTACGAAACCTATTATTTCCCTTCTTATACTAGTAATTTTATTTGTTTTAATTGTATATGGATTTTATTTTTTACTGAAGCTACAAAAAGATTTTGGTTTTATCAAAAAACTATCCTTAAAAGCAGAAAAAATTGAAACTGATATCGAAATTTTTTCAAATGATAATTCTAAAGTATCCTATTTTGATCGATACTTAGACGATGTCCTTTATCTATTCAAGCAATCAGGAGCAGATGTTATAGTATTTGAAGATATTGAACGTTTTAATGATTCTAGAATTTTTGAAAAATTGAAGGAATTAAATATAGTTATCAATAGAAATCGAAAGGCAAATAACAAACGTAAACTAGTATTTTTCTATCTTGTAAAGGATGATTTGTTTGAATCACAAGAAAGAACTAAGTTTTTTGATTTTATTATCCCTGTAGTTCCTGTAGTAACTGCTTCTAATTCCCATGACATATTAAAAAAATTGCTAACAGAAATGTGGGAATACGATAGTTTAGATAAAACTTTTTTATTTAATATTTCTTTGTATCTCGATGATATGAGATTAATTAATAATATTTGTAATGAGTATCTTACTTATAAAGACACATTAAATACTTTAAAGCTAGATTATGAAAAACTATTTGCAATGGTAGTCTATAAAAATATTTTCCCTAAAGATTTTTCACTCTTACAAAGAAATCAAGGATATTTATATGAATTGTTGAACTCAAAAGAAACAGCATTAAAAAATCTTAGAGAGGAGTTAAATAATAAGAAGAATGCTTTGGAGAGAAAGATAGAGAATGCTGAGGAAGAACATTTAAACGATGAAGTTGAATTATATGGAACTGTCTTAAAAATACCATCTGGAAGAAAAATAATTAAAGTAAATGGAAAATTTGAAAAAGATTTTTCAACACGTTATGATTACATAAAAGAGTTAATTGCAGGAGATAGTGAAATTTATTCCTTTGATAGTTATCATGATGCAGAGTATAATCAATATAAGCGAAATGAGGATATTGATTCTTTATTTCCTAGTAGGAATACTCCAGAATTTCAAGAGCGTTTAAAGAATACTAAAAATAAAAAAATAATAGAAAAATTAAAAGAAGAGATTAAGAAAATAAACGATGAGCTTGGGAAACTAGATAGTTATAGATTATCAGATGTTTACCAATATGCTACAGATATTGATGATTTTAAAAGTGACTTTGCAAAAGAAATAAGAAAGAATCCTCAATTCTCAATAATTTCTTTCCTAATTAGAAATGCTTATATTGATGAGAGCTATCAAGATTATTTGAATCATTTCTATGAAAATACTATAACGGTAGAAGAAAAAGAATATTTAAGAAATGTAATTTCTGGCAGACAGAATAAACATAATATTTCTCTAAAAAATTTTGATGAAATCTTTAATTATTTAGAATTAAAAAATTATAAAAGTAGTAATGTGTTAAATTATGATTTATTTAGATTTCTGTTATATTCAAATGAACATAATGAGAAGTTGAAATTAATCTTTTACCAAGATAATATTTTGGAATTTTTACTGGACTTTTATAACGAATTATTTAGATTAAATGTTGAAAATAAATCGTTTTTCTCAGAGCGTGATATAAGGGTATTTTTGAGAAAATGGCTACATCATAACTCGGATCTCTTCAACGAATATATTAACCAAGAACATAGCGATTTTATTTACGTTGATAAAAGAAAATTGATATTATCTTTAATGAATTTAGTTGATTTGAGTGATTGTACAAAAGAAACAAAAGGACAGATTTCTAAATATCTAGAGATGACACAAGAGGTTTTTCTTAATATTTTTCATGATAATTATTGTGATTTTGAAAAGTTTAATTTCAATTTATCGGCTATAAATTTTAAAATTAAGGAATTTCATTATGTGAGTTCAGGATATGAGGAAAATGTGCTGAATTATATTTATAAGAACGGCTTATACGATATTTGCAAATCTAATGTACTCTTTTTCATGGAACAGTATTCTGATATGAGTACAAAAATATATGATGTAAAACATAAAAATTATGAAATCATGGCTAGTCAAAACGGATTAAAACCTTTACTAGATTATTGTCAATCTTCTGATGAAGAATTCCTAAAGTATATTTTAATGTATGTTACTTTATCAGAGGGAGAGATGCGTGATAAACCTGAGTATATTGAACAGTTTCTAAATAACGATGTTGTATTTAATCATCAAGTACCTCAGGAAAAGTTAGAAAATGATGAATCTGAAAAGCTAGGTAATGATGAAAATATCAAGAAAGTTACATTAGCAGAAGAGATTATCTCTAGTATTCCAGATTTTTATATCACTTATACTCGAGAAAAATTCAATAAGCTAAATATTGAAAATCAGAAAGAGTTAGTAAAAAGTTTTGTTCAGACTAAAAAAGCAGAAGTGAATACTGAAATTGTTTTAGACTATTTTATTCAAAATAATGAAGTTGATAATTTTTTGATTGATTTTATTAATCTGAATCCTAATTTTGAGTTAGATAAAGAAATTTACTCAAAATTGAATAAAGACTTACAAGATAATTTTAATGAAAATATTATTAGTTCTTCAACGTTAAATGATAATATTCGAAAAAGAATACTTAGTCAGCTTGGACTCTATTTTAAAAGAATTGATAATACTGATATTGATGACAAAGATTTATTGAATTTAATAGTTAATAATCGTATTGAATTCAATAAAGAAAATCTTGAGTTTATTCGTAAAAGACAGTTGGTACACCTAGAAGAATTTATATTTATAAATATAGAAGATTATTTAAATGCTACTAATGTTGTTCGAAATGATAAGGAAATGAGAGGAGCGTTAAATAAACCTGACATAGATGAAAAATATGTAGTTGAATTATTAGTATTGCTTTTAGATGATAAATTTGATGAGTATGACTTTGACAATTTAATAAATCAAAATAGCTATGATTCGTTAGATGTGACGCTCCAAAATAAAATACAAAAAATAGTTAAAAAATATATAAGACAATTTATAGCATTAGATGAAAATGAAATTAGCGTTCCATTGTATAAATCTATCCTAAATGCGAATGATGTTTTACTTGAACATAAGAAAGAACTTTTTGAAAAATTAATTTCTGATTCGGGAAGTCAAATAGAAGTAGATAAGCTTACTTTGCTAGGTGCTTATTTAGAATTATTGGAACTATCTGATATAATGAAATTTTTGAAGGAAGAAATTGCCAAAGATATCTATGATGAATGGAAAGTTGCCTTTGACAAATTAAATCAAAATGAAGGTAATGGTGGAAATGGTAATCAGGAAGCGAAAGTATCGTATTCTGAATTTAACGAAAAACTTCTTGACTACTTAAAGAAAAGGAAGTTGATTTCTAATAAATCAAAACATGAAAATTCTGTATTAAAGCTCTATGGATTTAGAAAGAAGCAGATTGAATATAGTGATGAAGCAGAAGAAAAGCAATAGTTATCACATTCAAATGACTGAACACAAAAGTGGGCAGTCTTTTTTGATTTCTCTAGAAGTTTCTGAAATATGATATAATAGAAGAATGGCAAACAAGAATACTACAAAAACAAGACGGAGACCGTCTAAAGCAGAACTCGAAAGAAAACAGGCTATCCAGAGGATGCTGATTTCCTTAGGAATTGCCTTATTATTGGTCATTGCAGCCCTCAAACTTGGTGCGGCGGGTATTACTCTTTATAATCTCATTCGACTGGTGGTCGGAAGTTTGGCCTACGTGGCTATAGGTGCCCTCCTCATCTATCTTTTTCTTTTTAAATGGATACGCAAGAAAGAGGGACTTCTGTCAGGATTTCTCTGTATCTTCGCTGGCTTGCTCTTGATTTTTGAGGCCTACTTGGTATGGAAATATGGCTTGGAGCAGTCAGTTTTAAAAGGAACCTTGGCTCAAGTTATGACGGACCTGACTGGTATGCGTGTGACGAGCTTTGCTGGTGGAGGCCTGCTTGGTGTTGGACTTTATATCCCCATTGCCTTTCTTTTCTCAAATATCGGATCATACTTTATTGGAGTTCTTTTGATTCTAGTTGGGGCACTCTTGGTTAGTCCTTGGTCTATTTATGATGTCGCAGCCTTTATTGGAGCTCAGTTCAGATCCTTCATGGAAAAACAGGAACAGAGAAAACAAGAACGCTTCATTAAGAGAGAAGAAGAGAAGGCTCGTCAAGAAGCTGAAGAAGCAGCAAGAATTCAGAGAGAACAAGAAGAACAGGATGCGCTGCCGCTTCCTCCCGTAGATCCTGAAACTGGAGAAATCTTATCTGAAGTAGCAGACTACGATCTCCCACCAATTCCTGAGGAAGAATGGATTGAACCAGAGATTATCCTTCCTCAAGCTGACTTAGAAGTTTCAGATGTGGAAGAAGACTTTGAGGATGAAGAGGTGCAGGTTGATTTTTCTGCTAAGGAAGCCCTCGAATACAAGCTACCAAGCTTGCAACTCTTTGCGCCAGATAAACCCAAAGATCAGTCCAAGGAAAAGAAGATTGTTCGAGAAAATATCAAAATCCTAGAAGAAACATTTGCCAGCTTTGGTATTAAGGTAACAGTTGAACGGGCTGAAATTGGACCATCAGTGACCAAGTATGAAGTCAAACCAGCAGTTGGTGTACGGGTTAACCGCATTTCCAATCTGGCTGACGACTTAGCGTTAGCTCTAGCAGCCAAGGATGTTCGGATTGAGGCTCCAATACCTGGTAAATCCTTAGTCGGAATTGAGGTTCCTAACTCTGAAATTGCGACCGTTTCCTTCCGTGAACTCTGGGAACAGTCTCAGACTAAACCAGAAAATCTCCTCGAAATTCCTCTAGGTAAGGCTGTCAATGGAACTGCTCGTACCTTTGACCTTTCCAAAATGCCCCACTTACTTGTTGCAGGTTCAACGGGATCAGGGAAGTCAGTCGCAGTTAATGGCATTATCGCTAGCATTCTCATGAAGGCAAGACCCGACCAGGTCAAGTTTATGATGGTCGATCCTAAGATGGTTGAGTTGTCTGTTTACAATGATATTCCCCATCTCTTGATTCCAGTTGTGACCAATCCACGCAAGGCCAGCAAGGCTCTCCAAAAGGTGGTGGATGAGATGGAAAACCGGTATGAACTCTTTGCTAAGGTTGGTGTGCGAAATATCGCTGGTTACAATGCCAAGGTCGAAGAATTTAATAGCCAATCTGAGTACAAACAAGTACCCCTGCCTTTGATTGTTGTCATTGTGGACGAGTTGGCAGACCTCATGATGGTGGCTAGCAAGGAAGTGGAAGATGCCATCATTCGTCTCGGACAGAAGGCGCGTGCTGCAGGGATTCACATGATTCTCGCAACGCAGCGGCCATCGGTTGATGTTATCTCTGGTCTTATCAAGGCTAATGTCCCCTCTCGTGTGGCTTTTGCAGTTTCATCAGGTACAGATTCACGAACCATCTTGGATGAAAATGGAGCTGAAAAATTGCTTGGTCGAGGAGACATGCTCTTTAAACCAATTGATGAAAATCATCCAGTCCGTCTGCAAGGATCCTTCATCTCAGATGATGATGTTGAACGCATCGTAAACTTCATCAAGGCTCAGGCGGATGCGGACTACGATGAAAGCTTTGACCCAGGAGATGTTCCTGAAAATGAAGGAGATTTCTCAGACGGTGAAGCTGGTGGCGATCCGCTTTTTGAAGAAGCTAAGGCTTTGGTTATCGAAACCCAGAAAGCTAGCGCTTCGATGATTCAGCGTCGTTTGTCGGTTGGATTTAACCGTGCGACCCGCCTTATGGAAGAACTTGAGATGGCAGGTGTCATCGGTCCAGCTGAGGGAACCAAACCACGAAAAGTATTGCAACAATAAAAAATAGCTTCTTTCCAAATTTGGAAAGAAGTTATTTTTGTGATTACTGATTCGTTTTAGTTTCAGAGCTCGTCGTATTTGACTGTGTTCCGTTATCACTTGTTTCTTTATTTGTAGCAGGTGTAGAAGAGTCCTGAGTTGTTGTTTTCTGTTCTTCTTTTTTCTCCTCTTTTTTATTGGATTGAGAAGTTTCTTCTTGTGGGCTATTTTCTTTAGTAGAAGTGTTGTCCTTGTTAGGTGTAGTATTTTCCTGAGGGGATTCCTTTTGAATTTCCTTGACAACAGTTGTTTGGGTTGTCGTTGGTTCTTTTTTGTTGTTTTTGTTATTATCCATGGCGTTCATGATGGTGATAGTAGCGGTGATTAGGCCAAGGATACTACCGATGGTAGCAATCGTTTTTTGAAAGACAGTGAATCCCTTTTTGATGTGTTCTGTTTTTGGTTTTGAAGTTCTACGATAGTTAGACATGATACTCTCCTTTGATTATGATTTATTATACCTCATTTCTTTAAAAAAATCTTAAAAAAAGAGAAACTTCCCTTTCTTGTCGCAGGTCTCTTTTCGTGATACAATAGAGGGAGTGATTTTAGAAAGCGTGAGAAAATATGATCTACTTTGATAATTCGGCGACAACTAAGCCTTATCCTGAAGCTCTAGAGACCTATATGCAGGTCGCTTCAAAAATTGTAGGAAATCCATCCAGTCTCCATCGTTTGGGAGACCAGGCAACACGAATTTTAGATGCTTCCCGGCAGCAAATTGCAGATTTGATTGGTAAGAAAAGTGACGAAATCTTCTTTACCTCTGGTGGAACAGAAGGAGATAACTGGATCATCAAGGGTGTAGCCTTTGAAAAATCCCAGTTTGGCAAGCACATCATTGTATCAGCTATTGAGCATCCAGCAGTCAAGGAGTCAGCACTCTGGCTGAAAAGTCAAGGTTTTGAGGTGGATATTGCCCCAGTTGATGAGAAAGGATTTGTAGATGTCAAGGCTCTAGCAAGTTTGATACGACCTGATACGACCCTCGTTTCCATCATGGCAGTTAACAATGAAATCGGCTCTACCCAGCCTATTGAGGCTATTTCAGAACTTTTAGCTGATAAACCAACCATTTCCTTCCACGTGGATGCGGTTCAGGCGCTTGCCAAGATTCCGACTGAAAAGTATCTGACAGAACGAGTGGATTTTGCGACCTTTTCAAGTCATAAGTTTCATGGTGTCAGAGGTGTTGGCTTTATCTATATCAAGTCAGGCAAGAAAATCACGCCTCTTTTAACAGGTGGTGGTCAGGAGCGTGATTATCGTTCGACAACTGAAAATGTGGCAGGGATTGCAGCGACTGCCAAGGCTCTCCGATTGGCTATGGAAAAGTTAGATATCTTTACTAGCAAGACTAGGCAGATGAAGGATGTTATTCGCCGAGCCCTTTTGGACTATCCAGATATTTTTGTCTTTTCAGATGAGGAAGACTTTGCCCCTCATATCCTGACTTTTGGGATTAAAGGCGTTCGTGGAGAAGTCATCGTCCACGCTTTTGAAGACTATGATATTTTCATTTCCACAACCTCTGCTTGTTCATCCAAGGCTGGGAAACCTGCGGGTACCTTGATTGCCATGGGAGTGGACAAAGATAAGGCCCAGTCAGCTGTGCGTTTAAGCCTAGACCTTGAAAATGACATGAGTCAGGTCGAGCAGTTCTTGACCAAGCTAAAATTAATTTACAATCAAACTAGAAAAGTAAGATAGGAGCATTCATGCAGTATTCAGAAATTATGATTCGCTACGGAGAGCTTTCAACCAAGGGAAAAAACCGGATGCGTTTCATCAATAAACTTCGTAATAATATTTCAGACGTTTTGTCCATCTATCCCCAAGTTAAGGTAACCGCTGATCGCGACCGTGCCCACGTTTACCTCAATGGAGCTGACTACACAGTAGTGGCAGAATCTCTCAAACAAGTCTTCGGAATTCAAAATTTTTCTCCAGTATATAAGGTTGAAAAGTCAGTTGTAAGGCTCAAAGCTGCCGTGCAAGAGATTATGCAGGACATCTACAAGGAAGGCATGACCTTTAAGATTTCTAGTAAGCGTAGCGACCATAGCTTTGAATTGGACAGTCGTGAACTTAACCAAACCCTTGGTGGTGCTGTTTTCGACGTAATTCCTACTATTCAAGCCCAGATGAAAAATCCTGATATCACTCTTCAGGTGGAGATTCGTGAGGAAGCTGCTTATCTTTCCTATGAAACCATTCGTGGAGCAGGTGGTTTGCCAGTGGGTACTTCTGGTAAGGGCATGCTCATGTTGTCAGGAGGTATTGATTCACCCGTGGCAGGTTATCTAGCTCTTAAGCGTGGGGTAGATATCGAGGCGGTTCACTTTGCTAGCCCACCATACACTAGCCCTGGCGCTCTCAAAAAAGCCCAAGATTTGACCCGTAAATTGACCAAGTTTGGTGGTAATATCCAGTTTATCGAAGTGCCTTTCACTGAGATTCAAGAAGAAATCAAGGCAAAGGCGCCAGAAGCCTACCTCATGACTTTGACACGTCGCTTTATGATGCGGATTACTGACCGTATCCGTGAGGTGAGAAAGGGTCTGGTCATCATCAACGGGGAGAGTCTAGGTCAAGTAGCGAGCCAGACCTTGGAAAGTATGCAGGCTATCAACGCTGTGACCAACACTCCCATCATTCGTCCCGTGGTTACGATGGACAAGTTGGAAATCATTGACATCGCGCAGGAAATCGATACCTTTGAAATTTCTATCCAGCCTTTTGAGGACTGCTGTACTATTTTTGCGCCTGATCGTCCTAAGACCAATCCTAAGATAGAGAATGCAGAGCAGTATGAAAAACGCATGGATGTTGAAGGCTTGGTTGAGCTAGCAGTGGCTGGTATCATGATCACTGAGATTACACCTCAGGCTGAAAAAGATGCTGTCGATGAGTTAATTGACAATCTCCTCTAATCAGAAAATCCAGAAGAATTCAGAATATTAAGTGAGAAAAGTTAGTTATTTATCCTTAAAATGGACAATTACTGACTTTTTTTCTATTTTTATGGTATAATGAGATAAAATTTTGAATATAGAGAGTTTTCTGACAATGAATCATTCCTACTTTTACTTAAAAATGAAAGAACACAAACTCAAGGTTCCTTATACAGGAAAGGAGCGTCGTGTGCGTGTGCTTCTGCCTAAGGACTACGAGAAGGACACCGACCGTTTTTACCCAGTTGTTTACTTTCATGATGGGCAAAATGTCTTTTACAGCAAGGAGTCCTATATCGGACACTCTTGGAAGATTATTCCAGCCATTAAGCGGAATCCTGATATCAGTCGCATGATTGTCGTTGCCATAGATAATGATGGTATGGGGAGGATGAATGAGTATGCGGCTTGGAAGTTTCAAGAATCTCCTATTCCAGGTCAGCAGTTTGGCGGTAAGGGTGTGGAATATGCTGAGTTTGTCATGGAGGTGGTCAAGCCTTTTATCGATGAAACCTATCGTACCAAAGCTGACCGCCAGCATACGGCCATGATTGGTTCGTCTCTAGGAGGCAATATTACCCAGTTTATCGGACTGGAATACCAAGACCGAATTGGTTGCCTAGGTGTCTTTTCATCTGCTAACTGGCTCCACCAAGAAGCCTTTAACCGCTACATCGAGCGTAAGAAATTGTCGCCTGATCAGCGCATTTTCATTTATGTAGGAACAGAAGAAGCAGACGATACGGACAAGACCTTGATGGCTGGCAATATCAAGCAAGCCTATATCGACTCGTCGCTTCGCTATTACCATGATTTGATTGCAGGTGGAGTAGGCTTGGATAATCTTGTCTTGAAAGTTCAGTCTGGTGCCATCCATAGTGAGATTCCATGGTCGGAAAATTTACCAGACTGTCTCCGATTTTTTGCAGAGAAATGGTAAGTTAAGAAAGGAGAAAGCCAATGCATATTGAAAACCTTAGCCACTGGAGTGGTAATCTTAATCGTGAAATGTACCTCAACCGTTATGGACATGCTGGGATTCCAGTTGTTGTTTTTGCTTCATCTGGTGGCAGTCACAATGAATACTATGATTTTGGCATGATTGATGCCTGTGCTTCCTTTATCGAGGAAGGGCGTGTCCAGTTCTTCACTCTATCCAGTGTTGACAGTGAGAGCTGGCTGGCTACTTGGAAAAATAGTCATGATCAAGCAGAGATGCATCGTGCCTACGAACGCTACGTGATTGAGGAGGGCATTCCTTTTATCAAGCATAAGACAGGTTGGTTTGGCGGTATGATGACGACTGGTTGCTCCATGGGGGCCTATCATGCACTCAATTTCTTCCTCCAGCATCCAGATGTCTTTACCAAGGTGATTGCTCTCAGCGGCGTTTACGACGCACGTTTCTTCGTTGGAGATTACTACAATGACGATGCCATTTACCAAAACTCGCCAGTAGATTATATCTGGAATCAGAATGACGGCTGGTTTATCGATCGTTACCGTCAGGCGGAGATTGTCGTTTGTACGGGCCTCGGTGCCTGGGAACAAGATGGTCTACCATCTTTCTACAAGCTTAAAGAAGCCTTTGACCAGAAACAAATTCCAGCCTGGTTTGCTGAATGGGGACACGATGTCGCCCACGACTGGGAATGGTGGCGTAAACAAATGCCCTATTTTCTTGGACACCTGTATCTATAAAAGGAGTTGCCTATGAATTACCTTGTTATTTCTCCCTACTATCCGCAAAACTTTCAACAGTTTACAATCGAGTTAGCTAATAAAGGCATCACAGTCTTGGGAATTGGTCAAGAACCTTACGAGCAACTGGATGAGCCTTTGCGCAATAGTCTGACCGAGTATTTTCGTGTAGAAAATCTTGAGAACATAGACGAAGTCAAGCGTGCAGTTGCCTTTCTTTTCTACAAGCATGGTCCTATCGACCGCATTGAGTCCCACAATGAATACTGGCTTGAGCTGGACGCAACACTCAGAGAACAATTCAATGTCTTTGGTGCCAAACCTGAAGATCTTAAAAAAACCAAGTTTAAGTCTGAGATGAAGAAACTCTTCCAGAAGGCAGGCGTACCTGTTGTACCTGGGGCTGTCATCCAGACGGAAGCAGATGTGGATAAAGCAGTGAAAGAAATCGGTCTACCAATGATTGCCAAGCCTGATAACGGAGTGGGAGCGGCAGCAACCTTTAAGCTTGAAACAGAAGAAGATGTAAATCACTTCAAGGCTGAATGGGACCATTCAACCGTTTATTTCTTTGAGAAATTTGTCACTTCTAGCGAAATCTGTACCTTTGACGGGCTTGTGGATAAGGATGGCAACATCGTCTTTTCAACGACTTTCGATTATGCCCATACACCACTGGATCTCATGATTTATAAGATGGATAATTCCTACTATGTGCTCAAGAATATGGATCCCAAACTGCGCCAGTATGGCGAGGCCATTGTCAAGGAATTTGGTATGAAAGAACGCTTTTTCCATATCGAGTTCTTCCGTGATGGTGACGACTACATTGCCATTGAGTACAATAACCGTCCTGCAGGTGGTTTTACCATTGATGTTTATAACTTCGCTCACTCCTTGGATCTCTATCGTGGTTATGCAGCTATCGTCGCAGGAGAAGAGTTCCCAGCGTCAGAGTTTGAACCTCAATACTGTCTAGCTACATCACGTCGTGCAAATGCAAACTATGTCTATTCAGAAGAAGACCTTCTTGTCAAATACAGCCAGCAATTCAAGGTCAAAAAAATCATGCCAGAAGCCTTTGCAGAGCTACAAGGGGATTACCTTTATATGCTGACCACTCCGAGTCGCCAAGAGATGGAGCAGATGATTGCAGACTTTGGTCAGCGTCAAGAGTAATGAAAAGGATGAAGGGAGTTTGACTTCTTTTGTCCTTTTCTTAAAAATAAGTTAAATAAAGCGTTTTCCAGAGATTCTTTTAGAAAATCGGTTGCGAAAAGGCCTAAAAATTGATAGAATAAGGATTGTCTAAAAAAATTAAGGAGAATCTATCAAATGGATTTTACATGGGCTATTAAATATGCCACTGAATTTTTGGGAACTGCTATTTTGATCATTCTTGGAAATGGTGCAGTTGCCAACGTTGAACTTAAAGGTACGAAAGGTCACCAAAGTGGCTGGCTCGTTATCGCTGTTGGTTATGGTATGGGGGTTATGATTCCAGCCTTGATGTTTGGTAACGTATCTGGTAACCACATCAACCCAGCTTTCACTCTTGGACTTGCTGTTAGTGGACTTTTCTCTTGGGATCAAGTACCATTTTACATTCTAGCACAAGTTTTGGGGGCAATTTTTGGTCAAGCTTTGGTTGTAGCGACTCACCGTCCATACTACTTGAAAACAGAAAACCCAAACAATATCTTGGGTACTTTCTCAACGATTTCAAGCATCGACCACGGTACAAAAGAATCACGTTTTGCAGCAACGGTTAATGGTTTCCTAAATGAGTTTGTAGGTTCATTTGTTCTTTTCTTTGCAGCGCTTGGTTTGACTAAAAACTTCTTCGGTGCTGAGGTTCTTCAATACATGAAACAAATGGCTACTCAAGCTGGTCAAACTGTTGACTTAGGTGAATTGGCAGTAAAAGCTCAAGTAGCACCACACACAGCTGCTGGACTTTCAGTTGCTCACTTGGCACTTGGTTTCCTAGTGATGGCCTTGGTAACTTCACTTGGTGGACCTACTGGACCTGGTTTGAACCCGGCTCGTGACTTTGGACCACGTCTTCTTCACGAACTCCTTCCAAAATCAGTTCTTGGTCAACACAAGGGTGATTCAAAATGGTGGTATGCATGGGTTCCAGTTGTAGCACCAATCGCAGCTGGTATTGCAGCAGTAGCAGTCTTTAAACTACTTTACCTATAAGAAATGAAACTGGGATTCCCCAGTTTTTTTACTGGAAATTTTTGTAAAAAATTCTAGAATTTAAGTAGAATAGCTTGTAAAAAATCCTAAAATCCTTTAAAATAAAAGAGTTGGAGGAAGCTATGAATGCAAATCAAATGATACAAATTATTCCGACTTTGAAGGTCAATAACCGAAAATTAAATGAAAAATTTTACATTGAAACTCTTGGGATGAAGCCCTTATTAGAAGAATCTGCCTTCCTTTCACTTGGTGACCAAACAGGTGTTGAAAAGTTGATTCTCGAAGAGGCTCCCAGTATGCGAACTCGGAGAGTTGAGGGGCTTAAGAAGTTAGCTAGACTCTTGGTAAAAGTTGAGAATCCTTCAGAAATAGAGGCTCTTCTTTCACAGATGAAGTCTCTTCCTCGCCTATTTAAAGGAAGCCGTGGTTATGCCTTTGAGATTGTTTCTCCTGAACAGGATGTGATTCTTGTTCATGCGGAAAATGATATAAGAGATTTGGTTCCACTGGAAACTGTTCCTGAATTTTCTTCAAATAAAAGTATAAAATACTTGAGTCAATTTGAAATTTCTATGGAGTTGCGTCTGCCTGAGGGGACGGAGAGTATACTCGATCCTGAAAAAGTGGGGACAGTTATCACCTTTACGGAAGGGCAAGGTCCAGATTTAGCTGTTGAAAACAACGTCACTTGGGACTTGTCTATGCTGAAATTTTTAGTAAAGAATTTTGATTTAACCAGCCTTCGTCAGAAATTTGAAGGCACAGACTATTTTATTCCAAAGTCTGAAAAATTCTTCCTTGGTAAAGATACCAATAATATCGAATTGTGGTTTGAAGAAGCATGAAGTGGGAAAAAATTCTAAGAAAAATAGAAGAACAAATCGAGGCAGGGGTCTATCCCGGGGCCTCTTTTGCGTATTTTAAGGATGGTGAATGGAGAGAATCCTACCTAGGCTTGAGTAATCCTGAGAAAGGTTTGAAAACAGAGTCAGGGCTAGTCTATGACCTAGCCAGTGTGAGTAAGGTTGTGGGAGTAGGGACAATTCTTACCTTCTTGTGGCAGCAGGGCAAATTAGATATTGACCGACCAGTGACGGATTTTTTACCTGAGTGTGATTACCCAGATATTACTATACGGCAACTTCTGACCCATGCTACAGACTTAGATCCCTTTATTCCCAATCGGGACCAGTTAAGTGCTGAGGAGTTAAGAGAAGCCATGTTTCACCTCAACAGACGAAGTCAGACAGCCTTCCTATACTCGGATGTTCACTTTTTACTCTTGGGCTTTCTTTTGGAAAAAATCTTTGAACAAGACTTGGATCAGATTATAGAAGAACAAGTTTTGAACCCATGGGGAATGACGGAAACCAAGTTTGGCCCCGTTGAGCGAGCTGTACCAACAGTGAGAGGAGTGGAGGTCGGAAAGATCCACGATCCCAAAGCTCGTCTTTTAGGAAAACATGCTGGAAGTGCTGGTTTATTTTCAACTGTTAAGGATTTGCAAATCTTTCTGGAACATTACTTGAAAGATGATTTTGCTGAAAACTTGAGCCGAAATTACTCTCCCTTAGATGATAAAGAGCGTTCGCTAGCTTGGAATCTGGAGGGAACCTGGCTCGACCATACGGGCTATACAGGTACCTTCATCATGTGGAATCGAGAGATACAGGAAGCCGCTATCTTTTTATCCAATCGAACGTATGAGAAGGATGAGCGTGCCCAGTGGATAATCGATCGAAACCAAGTCATGGATATGATTCGTAGGGAAGAGTAGGGAGAAAGCATGTCAAAAACCGTAAAAGGAACGCTATTCACAGTAGTGGCAGGAATTGCTTGGGGCTTGTCTGGAACCAGTGGTCAATACCTCATGGCACATGGGATTTCCGCTCTAGTCTTGACCAATCTGCGACTTATCATTGCAGGATTAGCTCTGGTGTTTTTAACCTATGCGACTGCAAAGGATAAACTCTTTGCTTTTTTAAAAGACAGAAAAAGCCTTTTATCTCTGCTGTTGTTTGCCTTGTTTGGACTTTTCTTAAACCAGTTTGCCTATCTTTCTGCCATTCAGGAAACCAATGCTGGAACGGCTACGGTTCTCCAGTATGTATGTCCTGTTGGGATCTTGGTTTATACTTGTATCAAGGACAGGGTGGCACCAACTCTGGCTGAGATTATTTCGATTGGATTGGCGATAGGAGGAACTTTTCTTATTGCGACGCACGGGAAACTCGACCAGTTGTCTGTCACCCCTGTTGGTCTTTTCTGGGGGCTCTTTTCTGCCTTGACCTATGCCCTCTATATCATCCTTCCTATCGCTTTGATTAAGAAGTGGGGAAGTATTTTGGTGATTGGTGTGGGCATGGTTATTTCTGGAGTGGTGGCTATTCCCTTCACAGGGGTTTTGCAGGCCAGTATACCGACCAGCTTGGATTTTCTTTTTGCATTTGCTGGCATTATCATCATTGGCACGGTCTTTGCCTATACAGCTTTCCTAAAGGGAGCTAGTATGATAGGCCCTGTTAAGTCCAGTTTATTGGTTTCCATAGAGCCCATCTCTGCTGTTTTCTTTGCCTTTCTGATTATGAAAGAGCAATTCTACGCGATTGATTTTGTCGGTATGGCTATGATTTTACTTGCGGTAGCCATCATTTCTTTGAAAGATTTGTTGATAGAAAATAAACGGAAGGTTGAATGAGAAACTAGTTACTCGTAAAAAGTGGTTGGTTTGAATATCCTATCGAAATATTGATTATGGATAAGGAATGGGAGTGGAATTTTATAAAATTTTAAGTTTCTTTTCTTACAATAAACCAATCTTTAACTGCTAGAAGGAGGAGATATGAAAATTTTACAAAGCATTCACCCAACTAAGCCCCTGCGCTACTTGAGATGGTTTGACATTCTGATTATTACAGTTTTGATGTTTGGCCAGTTTATCATTCGGTCAACGGAGCTCTTTTTAGCAAGTATGTTTCCGACAGGTCTGTCAACTACAATGGATACGGTAAGTAATACTGTCGGCGAGGGAGTAGGCTATTTGAGCAACTTCACCCTGCAAGTGATACTTCTTACCTTAGCCTTGCTTTACCTTTTGATTCGGAATTATGATTTCAAACAACTTCCCATTCGTTGGACCTGGTCCCTTCTCTTTTGGGTTCCTTCTATATTTGCCATTGTGGGTTTGTTTGGAGACTTGGTGACGACACTAACTGGTGAATACAATTACTTAAATCCAGCTCTTTTTGCCCACATAGATCCCATGGAAGTTATACGGAAATTCCTAGCGCTTAGTCCCATGGCAATTGCCTATGCCTTGTTAAATGGCTTCTATGAAGAGTTTTTCTTTCTAGGGTTGTTGACCTCAGTGAAAGAAAAGCAAAAGTGGCGGGTTTTGCTTTATTCTACCCTCATTCGGATTTCTTTTCACACTTATCAAGGATTGGTGTGGGCACTGGTTATTGGTGTAGTTTATGGTTTATTCTATTATTTTCTATACAAGTATAAGGTTAAAAATCTTTTGCCATTTTTCCTTATGCATGCTCTGACAGATATGTTTGGTTCTAGCCTCCTGTATCTCTTGATTGCGTGGGGAAGGTAAGAATCAGAAAAATCCACTCAACTGAGTGGATTTTGTCTATATAGATGACTAGTCTTTGTTTTCGTATGGTAAGATCAAGTTTAAGATGATACCTGTCATAGCTGATAGGGCAGTACCTGAAAGGGTAACTGGTCCTACTTTGAGGATGGCTCCACCAAGCCCAAGAACCAACATAGCACTAGCAATGATGAGGTTACGCATTTGACTGAAATCAACGCGCTCCTTGATCAAGACTTTCAAACCGTTGCTGGCGATAACTCCGTAGAGAAGGATAGACATCCCACCAAGTACAGCACTAGGGATTGTTGAGATCAAGGCAGTGAATTTACCAAGGAAACTAAGAGCGATGGCAATAAAGGCAGCGTTACGGATAACGGAGACAGAAGCGATACGAGTCATACCGATAACTCCTGTATTTTCGCCGTAAGTCGTATTGGCTGGTCCACCGAGGAAAGCAGATACAGATGTTGCAATACCGTCACCAAGAAGAGTACGGTGAAGTCCTGGTTCTTTCAGGAACTGACGTCCACAGATTTGGCTTAGGACGGTATGGTCACCGATGTGTTCTGAAATGGTTACGATAGCGATTGGCAAGATGGCGATTGTTTCAGGACCGAAGTAGAGGTTATACTCTTTGAAGGCTCCGCCTGTACTAAATGGTAAGTAGAAACCAGGGATTTCAAACCAGTTAGCTTCTAGGACTGGTGTAAAGTCAACCAAGCCAAGTGTTACTGCGAAGATGTAACCACCGATGATGGCAAAGAGGAAAGGAATGATACGAAGGAAACCTTTTCCTTTTGTATTGATAAAGGCAGCAATCAAGAAAGTTACGACAGCTACAAGTGCATTTTTCCAATTTCCATCTGCTACAAGTCCAGCGTTCGTAACAGCTGAATTTGCCAGTCCAAGACCAATAACAATAATCATGGGTCCGATAATGATTGGTGGTAAGAGTTTATCGATCCATTTTGTACCTGCAAAACGAACACTTGCAGCCACAAGGACATAAACCAAACCAGTCAGGATAACCCCTGTTTGAGCGGCCGATACATCGCCACCCATCTCTTTCATAGCTAGAGACATGGCCGTGATAAAGGCGAAGGATGATCCGAGATAGACTGGAACTTTAAAACCAGTCGAAATCATGTAGATGAGTGTCCCAACGCCTGATGCAAAAAGGGCAACAGATACAGGCATTCCCAAAATTAAGGGAACGAGAATGGTTGCACCAAACATGGCAAAAACGTGCTGGAAGCTGAGGAGAATGCCTTTACCAGCTGAAGGACGTTGGTCAACGTCTAGTAACAAATCAATAGTTGATTCTTGTTTCATATAAACCTCACTTTTGGGCATCAAAAAAGAGCCCATTATTTTACAGCAATAGGCCCTCAGAGTAAGACTTTTTAAAAAATAGCTATCTTTTAAAAATTTATATAAATCTACGCCTTCGTCACCTCACAGGATGACATTAAAAACCTTTGCTTAGGATAGTATAGCAGAAAAAATTCGTTTTGTAAACGAATTTTTCCCGAGTCTAGAAATAAAAGAGCGAGGCAGATTTTGTAAATCATTTTTTCCCGAGCCTAGAAATGTAAGAGCGAGGTTGATTTTGTAAATCATTTTTTCCCGAGCCTAGAAATGAGGGGAGGTATGATTTTGTAAATCATTTTTACTCAACTTTAAACAAGGGCGCGCTATTGATAGGATTAAAGTGGGCGTTTGTTGGGCATACCAGCCTTTCTTGGGTACTTGTTAGGCGTCTCCTTTTTCTTTTCTACCACAGTGATATAGCGTGGATCTCCATTTGGTAGGGCATAGCTGAGGTTGTCCTCTACCTTACTAAAGAGGAGGTTGAGGGCATTCTTGGCTTCTAGCAATTCCTCGGGCGCATTGCTGGCCTTGAGAGCCAGTAGTTTTCCACCGACTTTAAGATAGGGAATGGTCAATTCAGACAAGACCTGCATGCGGGCCACCGCGCGAGCCGTCACCAGATCAAACTGGGCACGGAAATTCTTGTCTTGGGCAAAATCTTCTGCACGCCCATGGTAGAAGTGAACACCATCCAAATCCAACTCCTGAGCCAATAGTTGGAGGAAGTTGATGCGCTTATTGAGCGAATCAATGATGGTCACATCTAACTGAGGATAGAGGATTTTCATGGGGAGACTAGGAAATCCTGCCCCAGCCCCGATATCAAGAAGTTTGATAGTTTCATTTGAAATCAAACCTTGCAGGATGGGTGCAATCGAATCATAAAAATGTTTGAGATAAACTTCTTCTTTATCTGTAATAGCGGTCAGGTTAATCTTTTCATTCCATTCTACCAAGAGTTCAAAATAGCGTTCAAATTGGTTCTTTTGCTGGTCAGAAAGTGGAAGATTTTGCTCAGCTAGTAGGCTGTAAAATGTTTCTGGTTTCATAGTAGTTTCCTTCTCTTATCATCTTATTTTACCATATTCATTAAAATTTTGATATACTGGTATTAATCTAAAAGCAGAAAGGAATAAGATTATGATTTGGATTATTCTTGGAGTTTTGGCTCTTATTGTTATTTTTGTGATTGTTAGCTATAACGGTTTGGTTAAAAATCGTATGCAAACCAAGGAGGCTTGGAGCCAGATCGATGTTCAGTTGAAGCGTCGTAATGATCTCCTCCCAAACTTGATTGAAACAGTCAAAGGCTATGCGAAATATGAAGGTTCTACCTTGGAAAAAGTGACAGAACTTCGTAGACAGGTAGCCGCAGCAACCTCGCCAGCTGAAGCTATGAAGGCCAGCGATGCCCTTACTCGCCAAATTTCTGGTATCTTTGCAGTAGCAGAGAATTACCCAGACTTGAAAGCTAGTGCTAACTTTATCAAATTGCAAGAAGAGTTGACCAATACAGAAAATAAAATTTCTTACTCCCGCCAACTCTACAACAGTGTTGTCAGCAACTACAATGTAAAACTAGAAAGCTTCCCAAGTAACATCATCGCGGGACTATTTGGCTTTAAAGCTGCAGCCTTCCTTCAAACACCTGAAGAGGAAAAGGTAGTTCCTAAAGTTGACTTTAGCGGTTTAGGTGACTAAGATGTTGTTTGATCAAATTGCAAGCAATAAGCGAAGAACATGGATTTTATTACTGGTTTTCTTCCTACTCTTGGCCTTGGTTGGCTATGCGGTTGGCTATCTCTTTATGCGTTCAGGTCTTGGTGGCATGATTATTGCCTTGATCATCGGCCTTATCTACGCTTTAACCATGATCTTTCAATCGACAGAGATTGTCATGTCTATGAATGGGGCGCGTGAGGTTGATGAGCAAACGGCACCAGACCTCTACCATGTAGTGGAAGATATGGCCATGGTCGCTCAGATTCCTATGCCGCGTGTTTTCATCATTGAAGATTCTTCTTTAAATGCTTTTGCAACAGGTTCCAACCCTCAGAATGCGGCAGTTGCGGCCACTTCGGGTCTCCTAGCAATTATGAATCGTGAGGAGCTAGAAGCTGTTATGGGTCATGAAGTCAGTCATATCCGAAACTATGATATCCGCATTTCGACTATTGCTGTAGCGCTCGCTAGTGCCATTACCCTTCTGTCTAGTATGGCAGGTCGTATGATGTGGTGGGGAGGCGCTGGTCAAAGACGAAGTGACGACGATCGCGATGGAAATGGTTTGGAGATTATCATGCTTGTCATCTCTCTCCTAGCCATTGTTCTGGCGCCTCTCGCTGCAACCTTGGTGCAATTAGCCATTTCCCGTCAGAGGGAATTTTTGGCGGATGCATCCAGCGTGGAGCTGACTCGCAATCCTCAAGGGATGATCAATGCACTGCGCAAGTTAGACAATAGCGAGCCCATGCATCACCACGTCGATGATGCCAGCAGCGCTCTTTACATCAATGATCCCAAGAAAGGTGGCGGACTACAAAAACTCTTTTATACCCACCCACCTATCTCAGAACGAATCGAACGCTTGAAACACATGTAAAAAAATCCAGAGGTCGGCTCTGGATTTTTGCTATGTTCAACATTTATAAATCTTGTAAATCAACTGCTTCTAATCCTTTTTCTGTCAAACGATAGATACTCGTACAGACCTCTTTTAAGAAACGTCGGTCATGCGAAACAGTGACCAGACCGCCGGGATAAGAGGCAAAGAGTTTTCTGATTTCGGGTTGAGAAGTTGGAGAAAAGTTTCGTGTGGGTTCATCGAGAAGGAGAAAGTTTGGTCTTCGTAGAACTAAATCCAAAAGAAGCAGTTTACCCTGTTGCCCGCCAGATAAGGAGCGGATTTGGTGGTGCATCTCTGGATAACTGAAATTGAGACTGGCTAAGTGGGATTGGATTTTCTGTAGTTCCTCTTTTTGTCCAGAGTGGCTGAGGTAGGCTACAGGAGATAGATCCAATTCCAGTTTTTTGTGGTAATCTTGTGGCATAAAACCAAGCGAAATTTCTCTTTTGTCGCTTAGCAGTTGTTGCAACTTGGCTAACAAAGTCGATTTTCCAACACCATTGGGCCCGATAATACCGATTTTATCTTGACCACGGATAGTTAGTTGTAGTTTTTTAGCCAAAACTCGGTCGCCAATGGACAAATTTTCCTTTTCCAGTCGGATTAAGACTTTAGAAGCTGGTAATGGTTGTATATCTGAGAAGAAAAGTTGGATTTGTTCTTCTTCAAGCGGCTTTTGGGTCATGGACTGAGCTGCCTTTTCGTAGCGCTTTTCTTGAGAGAGAACATTTTTCATCTTCTTAGCCAGTAGGCGCCCAGCAACATCATTTTTAGTGTTACGTAAGGCAGTTTCTACATTTTGCTTGACTCGGCGATGTTTTTCCATGGTTTTGTCATAGGCTCTCTGGTCGTTAGCAGCTTGCTGGCTTTGCCTTGCAAAATTAGCCTTTCTCTGCTCACTATAGCGATCATAGTCTAAACGCTCGACTAGCGTTTCGGCTTCTTTCCGGTGCTTGACCAGTCGCAAGTGGACAATAGTATCTGCCGTATGAGAAAGAAAGTCTTCATCATGGGAAATGAAAATAACAGTTTGCCTAATTTTTTGAATCTGCCTTTTTAGCCAATCAACCGTTTCAAGGTCTAGGTCATTTGAAGGTTCATCTAAAAATAGAATCTCAAAGGGTTTTGCTAACTCGTGGATGAGCTGAATTTTCAAAGCTTCGCCCCCTGATAGACTGCCAATCTCTTGGTCGCTAGCAAAACGGTCGCTATCAAAGTGCAACTCCTCCGCCAAACGATAAAGAATACTGTAGTCTAAATCAGCAGAATCTAAAAAGAAGTAGTCATGTAGAGTCCTATTTTTCAGGATTTCAGGGATTTTTTGAGGAATGTATGCCAGTGATTGAAGGTCAGACTGGATGTCGCCCTTGATAGTAAAATCAGGTAATGCTTCCCCCATTAAAGCTCGTAGTAAAGTCGATTTACCATTTCCTTCTTCTCCGATAATAGCAACCTTTTCCCCGTCTTGGATGGTCATGGTTAGGTCAGATACAAGGTCTCGTAAATCTTTGTTTTGCGTGATAGTTAGATGATTAATTTTTATCATATTGTTGCCCTTTCTAGAATGTCCATAGTGCATAACAAAAAGCTCTACTTTACCTAGTAGAGCCCAAAGTCACTGTCAAAACTCTATTATCCTCGTTGAAAAGTTCGTCAAACTAGCTTGGAGCTGCCTAACCCAACCCAAGAGGAGCATAGCTTTCTAGTTTTTTGATTTTTAATGAGGATAAAGTACCAGAAAATCCAGTACAAAAAGAGCACACAAAAAGAGACAAAAACAAGATCTACTAAATAAAGATTCTTTATTTGATAGACTTAGTTGTTCATGTCTCCCTTACCTCCGAGTATTAGTACCTCTATCCTATACCTTTTAGGAAATTTTGTCAATAGTAAATCCAAAATTATAAACTCTAAAATCCGAAAACAGGTCCATAAAGAGTCAGTACGTGTTTGACATGCTGGTAATGGAACTTGTCATAGTTGCGCCAAGCAGTGCGTGTTTGCTCATTCAGTTTTAGACTACCCAGTCCAATCAGAAGACTGGTACGTTGGTAAAATTTTTCAAGGTCAATTAAGATACTGTTGTCCAGCTTTTCTGCTTTTTTAAGCTCTTGCAGAGTAGTATTTAGCAGTTCTTGTAGACGGAAATCATCAGCTGTACCTTGTTTGCAACTTTGGTAGCTTTTATTTAACTCGGAAAGGAGTTGGTGAGCTTGGTTGATTAGTGCTTTGTCTTCCATATGAGTATCCTCCTTGCTTGCCTATAGTATAGCACTAATCAGAAAATATGTCATAGTAAATATGTTAAAAAATTCGAATTTTAATTACAAAGTTTGGAGTGCTGACTTGTAGCCTTTTCATGGTATAATCAAGTGAGTAAATCTTTATGGAGGAAGTATGAAGTTAAACATTCAAGAAATTCGTAAGCAGCCTGAAGGCCTACACTTTGAACAAACTTTGGACCTTGTCGCAGACTTGCGTAAACGTAATCAAGAAATTTTAGATGTTAAAGATATCCTAGCAGTGGGAAAGATCCAGTACGAAGACCGTATGTATTTCTTAGACTATCAGCTATCTTATACCATTGTCCTTGCTTCCAGCCGCAGTATGGAGCCAGTTGAGTTGGAGGAGTCTTATCCAGTGACAGAGGTCTTCATGGAAGGAGCGACCAACCAACTGGATCAAGAAGTTTTAGACGATGACTTGGTCTTGCCTATCGAAAATGGGGAAATCGACCTTGCTGAGAGCGTTTCCGATAATATCTTGCTAAACATTCCAATCAAGGTCTTAACAGCAGAAGAAGAGGCGGGCCAAGGTTTTGTGTCAGGAAATGACTGGCAAATCATGACTGAGGAAGAATACCAAGCCCAACAAGCAGTCAAGAAAGAAGAAAACAGTCCATTTGCTGGCTTGCAAGGACTGTTTGATGGAGACGAGTAGATGGTTTTATCCAAGAAACGTGCCCGTCATGTCATTGAGGAAATCATTGCCCTCTTCCCAGACGCCAAACCCAGCCTTGATTTTACCAATCACTTTGAACTACTGGTTGCGGTGATGTTGTCAGCTCAGACAACAGATGCTGCAGTCAACAAGGCTACGCCAGCTCTTTTTGCGGCTTTTCCAACGCCTCAAGCCATGTCTGTCGCGACTGAAAGTGAAATTGCTTCATACATTTCTCGCCTAGGACTTTATCGCAATAAGGCCAAGTTTCTAAAAAAATGTGCCCAACAGCTACTAGATGATTTTGATGGTAAAGTCCCTCAGACTCGCGAGGAATTAGAAAGTCTAGCAGGTGTTGGTCGTAAAACAGCCAACGTAGTCATGAGTGTGGGCTTTGGGATTCCAGCCTTTGCAGTGGACACTCATGTCGAGCGTATCTGTAAGCACCACGATATTGTTAAAAAATCGGCCACACCCCTTGAAGTAGAAAAACGTGTCATGGACATTCTACCTCCAGAGAAATGGTTGGCAGCCCATCAAGCCATGATTTACTTTGGACGGGCTATCTGTCATCCAAAGAACCCAGAATGCGATCACTATCCCCAATTATATGATTTTAGTTCGTTATAAGATAAAAATTTTATGTTTTTTTCTTGCATTGATCCATTCTTTGTGATATAGTAATAACAATAAAATATTCCTTTAAACCTGTCCCGTGAGGCAGGCAAGGAGTCGGATCAATAGATAGCAGAAGTCTATACTCTTTACAGTAGGGCTGGCTTGGCTATACATTCTGAAGTCTCCTTGTTTAAGGAGACTTTTCTTTTTGGAGGTTTGTCATGAGGACAAAAGAAGTTGTAGACGAATTGACCGTCAAACGAGCGATTACTCGGATTACCTACGAGATTATTGAGCGAAACAAAGATTTGAATAAAATCGTTTTGGCTGGTATTAAAACGCGAGGTGTCTTTATCGCTCGCCGTATCCAAGAACGCTTGGAACAGTTAGAAAATATCGCTGTTCCAGTGGTAGAACTAGATACTAAACCTTTCCGTGACGATGTCAAAAGTGGAGAAGATACCTCTGTAATCTCTGTTGATGTGACAGATCGGGAAGTCATCCTGGTGGACGATGTGCTCTATACAGGTCGTACCATTCGTGCAGCTATTGATAATATCGTCAGCCATGGTCGCCCTGCTCGTGTGAGTTTGGCAGTCTTGGTTGATCGTGGTCATAGAGAACTTCCAATCCGTCCGGACTATGTTGGAAAAAACATCCCAACCAGTCGTTCTGAAGAAATTATCGTAGAGATGACAGAACTAGATGGACAAGACAGAGTACTAATCACAGAACAAGCCTAAAACACTAAAAGGAGTAAAAAAATGTCAGAAAATCAACAAGCTTTGCAACATGTCGTTTCAATGGAAGACCTTACTGTAGAACAAGTAATGAAATTGATCAAACGAGGAATCGAATTTAAAAACGGAGCGAGTGCTTCTTATGAGGAACAGCATATCGTTTCCAACCTTTTCTTTGAAAGTTCAACTCGTACCCACAAATCCTTTGAGGTAGCAGAACTGAAACTTGGGCTTGATCTTTTGGATTTCGATGTGAAGACCAGTTCAGTGAATAAGGGTGAAACACTCTATGACACGATCTTGACGCTTTCTGCACTAGGAGTGGATGCCTGTGTCATTCGTCACCCAGAGGTGGACTACTACAGAGAATTGATTGCTAGCCCGACCATCACAACTTCGATTATCAATGGTGGGGACGGTTCAGGGCAACACCCTAGCCAAAGTTTGCTTGATTTGATGACAATTTATGAAGAATTTGGACATTTTGAAGGTCTCAAGGTGGCTATCGCTGGCGACTTAAACCACTCACGGGTAGCTAAGTCTAATATGCAAATCCTTAAACGCTTGGGAGCGGAGCTTTACTTTGCAGGTCCTGAGGAATGGAGAAGTGAGGAGTTTGAACATTACGGTCGCTTTGTATCAATTGATGAGGTGATTGATCAAGTAGATGTTATGATGTTTCTTCGTGTGCAACATGAACGTCATGAAATTGTGACAGGATTTTCAAAAGAAAACTACCATATCCAGCATGGTTTGACACAAGAACGCTATGACCGCTTGAAAGAAAAAGCAATCCTTATGCATCCAGCTCCAGTCAATCGTGATGTGGAAATCGCTGATCACTTGGTAGAAGCACCGAAATCACGTATTGTTCAGCAAATGACCAACGGTGTCTTTGTCAGAATGGCAATTTTAGAATCCGTGCTGGCCTACAGAAAAGCAAAATAAGGCACAAAGCGTTAAAAGATGTCTGAGAGCATCAACGAGAGGTGAGTAGATGAAAAAACGACTTCTAGTATTAGAAGATGGTACAGTATTTGAAGGCAAGGCCTTCGGAGCAGATATTGATGTAACAGGAGAAATCGTCTTTAACACAGGGATGACTGGTTACCAAGAATCTATTACTGACCAGTCTTACAATGGACAAATCTTAACCTTTACCTATCCTTTGGTGGGAAATTATGGAATTAACCGTGACGACTACGAGTCCATCAGTCCTACCTGTAAGGGGGTAGTAGTTTTTGAAGAAGCGCGTAGAGCTAGCAACTGGCGCAATCAAATGACCTTGGATGAATTTTTGAAAGCCAAGAAAATTCCAGGTATCTCAGGAATTGACACACGTGCTCTGACAAAAATTATCCGTAAGCATGGTACCATGCGTGCAACCCTTACGCATGTTGGTGATACTATGGATCATATTGCAGACCAGCTCCAAGCGACAGTTCTACCGACAGATAATATCAAGCAAGTATCTACAAAGACAGCTTATCCTGCTCCTGGAGTTGGATTGAGTGTTGTTCTGGTAGACTTTGGTCTTAAACATTCTATCTTACGCGAACTATCTAAGCGTAACTGTAACGTGACCGTTGTTCCATACACAACAACAGCAGAAGAGATTCTCCATCTCCATCCTGACGGGGTCATGTTATCAAACGGTCCAGGAAATCCAGAAGATGTTCCCCAGGCCCTCGACATGATTCGTGGTGTGCAAGGGGAAATTCCTATCTTTGGTATCTGTATGGGGCACCAACTTTTTGCTATGGCAAATGGAGCCAAGACCTACAAGATGAAGTTTGGTCACCGTGGATTTAACCACGCGGTGCGTGAAATTGCAACAGGCCGAGTAGACTTTACTAGCCAGAACCATGGTTATGCGGTTAGCCGTGAGGATTTGCCAGAGCATTTGATTATTACCCACGAAGAAATAAATGACAAGTCAGTTGAGGGTGTGCGTCACAGATACCAACCAGGTTTCTCTGTGCAATTCCACCCAGATGCAGCTCCAGGACCGCACGATGCAAGCTATCTCTTTGATGAATTTATCGAAATGATGGAGTCGTTTAAATCTGCTAATCGCTGATATAGGAAACTCTGTCAGAGGCTTGTCGAATAAAAAGGCAAGTCCTTTCTTTTAGTTGAGCAATGAGATGCTGAAAATTTTTACACTCGATTTATTATTGAAAAATCGTCGGAGAATTTATTTAATGTCGCTCTGTGAGGCGACGAATAGAAAGGAGAAGGGTGGTCCGTATTTGCTGAACTGAATACGGGCTACGGACGGCGCTAAAAAGATAGTTATTCCTAGAACTGATAGTTCTTCGTCATAACTCCTATTTTAGCTTTGTCCGCTTGACGCCCTTAATATCTTATAAATGCCTAAACGTACTGATATTCAAAAAATTATGGTGATTGGTTCTGGTCCGATTATTATTGGTCAGGCTGCTGAGTTTGACTATGCTGGGACCCAGGCCTGCTTGTCTTTGAAAGAGGAAGGTTATGAGGTTGTTTTGGTTAACTCAAACCCTGCAACCATCATGACGGACAAGGAGATTGCTGATAAGGTCTACATCGAACCGATTACACTTGAGTTTGTGACACGTATTCTCCGTAAGGAACGTCCAGATGCCTTGCTACCAACACTCGGTGGTCAGACAGGACTCAACATGGCCATGGAATTATCTAAAAATGGTATTCTCGATGAGCTTGGTGTCGAACTTCTAGGTACTAAATTATCGGCCATCGACCAAGCTGAGGACCGTGACCTCTTTAAACAATTGATGGAAGAGCTTGAGCAACCAATCCCTGAATCTGAAATTGTCAACACAGTAGAAGAAGCAGTTGCCTTTGCAGCGACAATTGGATACCCAGTCATTGTCCGTCCAGCCTTTACACTTGGTGGTACTGGTGGTGGTATGTGTGCCAACGAAGAAGAATTGCGTGAAATCGCTGAAAATGGTTTGAAGTTATCACCTGTTACCCAGTGTTTGATTGAGCGTTCCATTGCAGGTTTCAAGGAAATCGAGTACGAAGTTATGCGTGACTCAGCTGACAATGCCCTCGTTGTTTGTAACATGGAAAACTTTGACCCAGTGGGGATTCACACAGGGGATTCCATCGTATTCGCCCCTGCGCAAACCATGTCAGACTATGAAAACCAAATGTTACGTGACGCGAGCTTGAGCATTATCCGCGCTCTCAGGATTGAAGGTGGGTGTAACGTTCAGCTGGCCCTTGATCCGCATAGCTTCAAGTACTATGTTATCGAAGTAAACCCTCGTGTATCGCGTTCGTCAGCCCTTGCTTCTAAGGCGACAGGTTACCCAATTGCCAAATTGGCGGCTAAGATTGCCGTCGGTTTGACCTTGGATGAGGTCATCAACCCAGTTACAGGTTCAACCTATGCCATGTTTGAGCCAGCCCTTGACTACGTCGTTGCTAAGATTCCACGTTTCCCATTTGACAAGTTTGAAAAAGGTGAGCGTCGTCTTGGAACTCAGATGAAAGCAACTGGGGAAGTCATGGCTATCGGTCGAAACATCGAAGAGTCACTTCTCAAGGCATGTCGCTCTCTTGAAATTGGGGTTCACCACAATGAAATGCCTGAACTTGCAGCAGTTTCTGATGATGCCTTGATTGAAAAGGTTGTCAAGGCCCAAGATGACCGTCTCTTCTACGTATCAGAGGCCATTCGCCGTGGCTACACACCAGAAGAAATTGCTGAATTGACTAAGATTGATATCTTTTATCTAGATAAACTCTTGCACATCTTTGAAATTGAGCAAGAATTGGGTGCCCATCCACAAGATCTAGAAGTCTTGAAAACTGCTAAACTTAATGGTTTCTCAGACCGTAAGATTGCTGAACTCTGGGAAACGACAGCTGAGCAAGTTCGCCAACTACGTTTGGAAAACAAAATTATCCCAGTCTATAAGATGGTCGATACCTGTGCGGCAGAGTTCGACTCTGAAACCCCATATTTCTATTCAACCTATGGATGGGAAAATGAGTCTATCAAGTCTGATAAGGAATCCGTTCTAGTCCTAGGTTCAGGTCCAATCCGTATCGGACAAGGAGTTGAGTTTGACTATGCAACTGTTCACTCAGTCAAGGCTATTCAGGCTGCTGGCTATGAAGCTATTATTATGAACTCAAACCCAGAGACCGTTTCTACAGACTTCTCGGTATCTGACAAGCTATACTTTGAACCATTGACTTTTGAAGATGTTATGAATGTCATTGACTTGGAGCAACCAAAAGGCGTTATCGTTCAGTTTGGTGGTCAAACAGCCATCAACCTTGCGGAGCCTTTGGCAAAAGCAGGTGTGACTATCCTTGGTACGCAAGTCGCTGACCTAGACCGTGCCGAAGACCGCGACCTCTTCGAGCAAGCCCTCAAAGACTTGGATATTCCACAGCCACCAGGACAAACGGCTACAAATGAAGAAGAAGCCGTGCTTGCAGCTCGCAAGATTGGCTTCCCAGTCCTCGTTCGCCCATCTTATGTCTTGGGTGGACGTGCTATGGAAATCGTGGAAAACGAAGAAGACCTCCGTTCTTACATGCGTACCGCTGTTAAGGCTAGTCCAGACCATCCAGTTCTTGTTGATTCATACATCGTTGGGCAAGAATGTGAAGTTGATGCCATTTCAGATGGAGAAAATGTCCTCATCCCTGGTATCATGGAACATATCGAACGTGCTGGGGTCCACTCAGGTGACTCAATGGCCGTTTACCCACCACAAACCTTGTCGCAAAAAGTTCAGGAAACCATCGCAGATTACACCAAACGTCTTGCAATTGGTCTTAACTGTCTTGGTATGATGAACATCCAGTTTGTCATCAAGGATGAAAAAGTCTACGTTATTGAGGTCAATCCACGTGCTAGTCGTACGGTGCCATTCCTTTCAAAAGTAACCAATATCCCTATGGCTCAAGTAGCGACTAAGTTGATTCTTGGTCAAAACCTTGGAGAACTTGGCTACCAAGATGGCCTTTATCCAGAAAGCACTCGCGTTCATATCAAGGCGCCTGTCTTCTCCTTTACGAAACTAGCTAAGGTAGACAGCTTACTAGGTCCTGAAATGAAGTCAACAGGTGAAGTTATGGGTTCTGATACTACTTTGGAAAAAGCTCTTTATAAAGCCTTTGAAGCTTCTTACCTACACTTGCCAACCTTTGGAAATGTAGTCTTTACCATCGCAGATGATGCTAAAGAAGAAGCCTTGGACTTGGCTCGCCGTTTCCAAAATATCGGTTATGGTATTCTCGCGACAGAAGGGACAGCATCTTTCTTTGCCAGTCATGGACTGCATGCTCAACCTGTTGGTAAGATTGGTGATGATGAGAAGGATATCCCAAGCTTTGTCCGCAAAGGGAAAATTCAAGCTATCATCAATACTGTCGGAACCAAACGAACTGCTGACGAAGATGGTGAGCAAATTCGCCGTTCAGCCATTGAACACGGTGTGCCACTCTTTACAGCCCTAGACACAGCAGATGCCATGCTCAAGGTACTAGAAAGTCGTAGTTTTGTCACCGAAGCCATTTAATCAAGAAAAAAGAATCTGAGAACTATTTTGTCTCAGGTTCTTTTATAATTATTTGATACTGTATTGTTAAACCAAGATGGTACCAAAAAGGTACCAAAAATTAAGGTTTCGGAGCTTATAAAATAATGAAAGTTGTCTCAATCAGTTGAGCTTTTTTTATTGCCTTTTTGTAGCAAAGTGACATAGTCACTTTTAGTGTGGAATAGGTGAGATAAAAAAACAGTGTTCCGTTTTTGGTCGATGAAGTAAAGTAAAACATATTGGTCAATAATTTTTCCTCGTGTGGGATACTTACTGTTAATCTTTACTCCGATTTTCTCATCAGCGTCAAAACCTGCTTCAGGAAAAATTTCTAAACTTTTTAAGCTGTCTAAAATTTTAGCCACAGTATTTTTAGCAGATTGAGGGGATAGAAGTACCGTAGCTATATAGTCGTGTATATTGTCGATAGCTTGCTCGACCTCTTTTGAAGCAATCACTTTATAAGCCATAGCGTACCCTCATATCGTCTAGGGAAGTTCCTTCGCCTGCCTCGTATTCTCTCAAGGCACGTTCAGATTGGGCTTGTAATTCTTCAATCAACTGTTCTCTGTGTAGATCTTCGGCCGTCTTAATAGGCAAATCTTGCTCCAGGACTATTTGCTCCACAAATAAAGAAATAGCATCTGTCATGGTCATTCCCTTTTCCTTGATAATAGCTCTAGCTTGCTCCATAGTGGCTTCATTCAGTTTAAAATTGTATTGTTTTGATAAAGTTATAGCCATGATATATCTCCAATCTATACGTTATAGATTGATTATATACTAGATATAGATTTTAATCAAGAAAAAATCTTAAAGAACTCAATCAGTCAGAGGCATTGTCTGACTACATTGATTTTCTAGCAAGTAAAAAAGGCTTCAACCCTGTATTGGTTAAAGCTGTTAAGGAATAATTTATAGCTAATGAAAAGCAAGGCCGTATTTCTTTCCCGATTAACAAATCAGGAGCAGAAGGCTCTCCTTATCATTATGTCTGGGAGGCATGGGTAGAAAGTCCTTTATACCAGAAACTATATCAATAGTGTACTGAAGCGCATTATCAGGAAACATGGCTTGAAGAAGATAACTCCTCATGGTTTCAGACATACTCATGCTACCTTGATGATTGAAACGGGTGTTGATCCTGTTAATGCAGCCAAACGGTTAGGACATGCAAGTAGTCAGATGACCCTGGATACTTATAGCCATTCTACAGTAGCAGGAGAGAAGAAAGCTATCACAAAATTTGTAGATTATCTGGATAGTGCAAAAGGTTAGTTTTCCAAGACGGTACCAAAAACGGTACTAAAAACAAAAAAAGCCAATTCCAATTTCTTGGAAAAGGCTTTGTATCAACGTTTTTAAGCAATAAATGCGGTTGATTATTTGAGACCGTATTTTTTGTTGAAACGATCCACACGTCCATCTGCTTGAGTGAACTTTTGACGTCCAGTGTAGAATGGGTGTGAGTCTGATGAAATTTCCACACGGATCAATGGGTAAGTTTCGCCTTCGAACTCAACAGTTTCGTTAGAGCGTTTAGTTGAACCGCTAAGGAATTTGTAACCAGTAGTTGTGTCCATGAAGACAACTGGGCGATATTCTGGATGGATATCTTTTTTCATTTTGCAATATTTCCTTTCTGCCATGGTCTCTTTGCGAGCCATAGATTGTTACCTTACTAGTCTATCAGATTCTGAAAAGTTTGGCAAGTATTTTATCAGTTTTTAAGCAAGTTTTTTAATTTTTGGTAGATGATTTCGTTTTCTTCTAGACTATAGGAATTGGCGCCACTGGCTAATGGATGTCCTCCTCCGTCGTGTTCTTTGGCAATTTCATTGATAGGGGTAATTTTACTGCGCATACGCACACGGAAGTGACCATCAGCTTGTTCAACAAAGATAGCCCAAGCCTTAACGGTATCGATTCGACCAGGTGCTCCAACAATCGCAGCTGTTTCAGCATCCGTAACCTTATATTTTTTCAAGATGTCTTGAGTAAGCAGAACGCGTGCAGCTCCATTCTCATCAACTTCTAAATGATCATAGATAAATCCTTGCAGTTTTGCAATCTTGAAGCTCATGGTATCCATTTGACGAGACAATCCAGCAAAGTCAAAATCAATTTCTCGGAGCTGGCCAGCTATTCTAAAGGTACGGGCACTAGTTGATGGGTAGAGAAAACGCCCTGTGTCCCCGACAATTCCTGCATAGAGAAGTCGTGCAGCTTCACTAGACAAAGCTAGCTGATTTTCTTGAGCAAATAGAGCGATCATCTCACTGGCACTGCTTGAACTTGTATCCACCCAAGATAGGTCGCCATAAACATCATCATTAGGATGATGATCGATTTTGATGGTGAAATCAGCTTGTTCATAGCGTTTATCATCGATACGAGGACGATTCGCTGTATCACAAATAATAGCAAGGGCTCCTTGGTAGTCACTATCTTGTACAGTATCCATTTCCGCCATCCAAGCTAGAGTCGGTTCATTAAAACCGACTGCTTTGATGGTCTTTTCTGGAAAATGGTGTGTGAGAAGAGCTTTCAAGCCTACCTGACTCCCTATGGCATCTGGATCTGGTTTCATATGACGATGAATGATAATGGTATCGTATTCTTTGATTTTCTCTAAAATTTGCCGGCAAATTTCCATAAATAACCTCAATTCTTTCTCATTTCATTGTAGCACAAGAATTTTTATTTTTAAAATGAAAAAGATGTGATATAATGGAGAAAGATAAATTGAGGAGGACGATATGGCATTAGCAAAAATTGTATTTGCCAGTATGACAGGTAATACCGAAGAAATTGCAGATATTGTAGCAGATAGATTGCGTGACTTGGGTTTGGATGTCGATGTTGATGAATGTACGACTGTTGACGCTTCAGACTTCTTGGAAGCGGATATCGCAATCGTTGCGACCTATACCTACGGAGATGGAGAGTTGCCAGATGAGATGATGGACTTCTACGAAGACCTAGCAGATCTCAACTTGAACGGTAAAATCTACGGGGTTGTTGGATCAGGTGATACCTTCTACGACGAATTCTGTAAGGCTGTCGATGACTTTGATCGTGTATTTGTAGCGACAGGAGCAGAAAAAGGTTCAGAGTGTGTTAAAGTTGATCTTTCTGCTGAGGAAGAAGACATCGAACGCTTGGAACAATTCGCAGAAGAATTGGCTGCAAAAGTAGGATAAGAATCAAACTGCGCTGACTGGAAGGAGTCGGTGCAGTTTTTAGTAGTTAAACTAGATTTTACTAGCCTATTTGGTGGCTTTTTGATACAATAATTCAAATAAAGGAGGAGACTGTATGAACTTAGATATTATTCGCCAAGAAATTGATCAAATCGACGATCAAATCGTCAAGCTCCTGGAAGAAAGAATGCATTTAGTTGAAGGGGTTGTCGCTTATAAGAAAGCATCTGGTAAGCCAATCTTAGATTCTAAGAGAGAAGAAGTTATTTTTGAAAAAGTCAAAAATCGAGTAGAAGATAAGCGCTATCAAGAAACCATTGTTACGACTTTTTCAGATATTCTAAAACGTTCGCGTGATTATCAGGATCAAAACATCAAATGAAAAAAGAACAATTTTATCCGCTCGGGATTTTTCTGGCTGCTATGTTGGGAGGCCTTGTCCGCTATCTGGTTTCCACTTGGTTACCAGCCAGTCCAGACTTTCCTTTGGGCACCCTCCTTGTCAATTATCTGGGAATTTTCTGCTTGGTCTATCTGGTAAAAGGCTATCTGGTCTATAAGGGAAGCAGTAAAGGTTTGGTTTTGGCCTTGGGTACAGGCTTTTGTGGTGGTTTAACAACCTTTTCTAGTCTAATGCTTGATGCCGTGAAACTGCTTGATACCGGGCGTTATCTTAGTTTAGGTATCTACTTATTTTTGAGCATTGGTGGAGGTCTGCTCTTGGCTTATGTTCTAGGGAGGAAGAAATGGTAATCGTCTATCTTGCAATCGCCTGCGGGTTCGGAGCACTAGTGCGCTATTTCTTTTCCCGCTATAATCAAGCTTCTAAATTGCCTTTAGGAACTCTCATAGCTAATCTTCTCGGTTGTTTTTTGATTGGCTTACTCTACAATCATGTGGAGTCCAAGGAAGTATATGCCATCCTTGCAACAGGTTTTTGTGGTGGTTTGACGACCTTTTCAACCCTGAATGACGAGCTGCAAAGACTATTAAGTGACAAGAAGGTATTTTATAGCTATTTTCTCTTAACATATCTAGGCGGTTTTGTTGCGATTTTTTTAGGAATTCTGCTATAAATTTCTTTACTTTTAGGTGGAAATTTGGTAAACTGTATCTTGTGTGTAATGGACGCACAAAAATACAGTTTATCCGCTGAGGAAGGTTCCTCAAGATTGACAAAGATAGGAGAATAAAATGAATCCATTAATCCAAAGCTTGACTGAAGGTCAACTTCGTACAGATATCCCATCATTCCGTCCTGGTGACACTGTTCGTGTACACGCGAAAGTTGTCGAAGGTAACCGTGAACGTATCCAGATTTTTGAAGGTGTTGTTATCGCACGTAAAGGTGCTGGCATCTCAGAAAACTACACAGTTCGTAAAATCTCTAACGGTGTAGGTGTTGAGCGTATCTTCCCAATCCACACTCCACGTGTTGAAAAGATCGAAGTTGTTCGTTACGGTAAAGTACGTCGTGCGAAATTGTACTACTTGCGTGCTCTTCAAGGTAAAGCAGCTCGTATCAAAGAAATCCGTCGTTAATTCGACTAAAAAACTCTGCTCATTCAGCAGGGTTTTTATCTAGCTCCCTTAGTTCAATGGATATAACAACTCCCTCCTAAGGAGTAGTTGCTGGTTCGATTCCTGCAGGGGGCAGTATGAATAGTGTAAAAACCGCTCTGCTGAGCGGTTTTCGTCTATTCGTACCTTTTTACAGTACCCACGTACGGATAGCATGGGCTACGCCAGATTCGTCATTCGTTTTGGTGATGTATTTGGCGATTTTTTTGAGTTCTGGATTTCCATTTTCCATAACAACGGGGTTTCCAACGACTTCGAGCATGGCGCGGTCATTTTCTTCGTCCCCGATCGCCATGGTTTCATCTTTGGTCAATCCTAGTTTTTCAGCTAAGTGAGTGATGGCTGACCCCTTGTCTACATTCTTTTTAAGGAGTTCTAGGTAGAAAGGAGCAGATTTGTTGATAGAATAGCGTTCGTAAAATTCTGCTGGGATTTTTTTAATTGCAGCATCGAGAATCTCAGGTTCGTCAATAAACATACACTTGACGATTTCTTTGTCCGCCATTTCTTCAGGAGTGCGGTAGAAGATGGGCATGCTGACGAGGGTTGATTCGTGCACCGTGTATTTTCCGATATTGCGATTGGCAGTGTAGATACCATCCTTGGTAATAGCATGCATGTGGACACCGAGCTTGCGACTGAGAAATTCCATATCCAGATAATCCTCATAGGTCAAGGATTCGCTGATAATCTCATGGCCAGTAGCAGTTTCTTGGACAAGGGCACCGTTGAAGGTCACAACATAGTCACCCTCGTCTCTCAACTGCAAGTCGTCCAGAAGTTTGGCAACGCCTACGATAGGACGACCAGTTGCAATCACGACTTTGACACCGGCTTGTTTGGCATCTTGGATGGCAGAAAAGACTTCAGGAGTAATCTCCTTTTTACTGTTAACCAGGGTACCATCGATATCGACGGCGATTAGTTTAATACTCATATATTTCCTCTATTAGTTCTTATTTGGGGTAAAATGATCGTTCTCAATCAAGTGTAAAAATTGCTGGGTAATGCTTGCGAAGATACTGTTTTGGTCCAACATTTCTTTTGGGAAATAGAAACGATTATCTCCGTGGCGACTGCCAGCAAGGGATTGAACGATAGGAGACAGGCTAGAGAGTTCTGCCAGTTCTCCATTTTTTTGTAAAATCTCAATCTGTGTCCGTGGATTTTTAGATTCGGGACGATAGATATCATAAGGGAGGTCAAAGTTCTTATGAATGGCAGTGTAGTAGTCGGGATCAAAGCCGATGTCTTCAACCAGTTGTCTCATGGTTATGAGTTGGTCTTGATCTTCTTGAGAAAAAGTAATGGATTTAAAGACCTTGCGGTTGACAAAGCGTTGCGACAAATCTGCGAGAATCTTGTCAGGACTGGTCATCCAGAGCTGAAAGTAGGTATTCATCACACCATCATCCAGAGCCAGATAGTCAGATAGAGTAACTTTCTTTTCAAAAAAAGGTAGCAAATGAGGAGAAGTGCGTGCAAAGAAGTCCTTGTCTTCAGGATAGAGTTCCTTGGCGCGTTTGAGGAGATTTTGTAGGAGAACTTCCATGGCCCGTGTTGCTGGATGGAAATAAACCTGCATATACATCTGGTAGCGACTGAGAACATAGTCTTCGATGGCATGCATGCCATTGCGCTGAAAGGCGATGCCATTTTCGACAGGACGAATCACTCGGAGGATTCGAGTCAGGTCAAATTCCCCATAAGATGCTCCTGTAAAATAGGAGTCGCGCAAGAGATAGTCCATGCGGTCCACATCAATCTGACTGGAAATGAGTTGCACGACCTGCTTGTTAGGATAGGTATGGTCAATGACACTGGCTACCTTCTCCGAGAAATCGGGTGCTACTTGAAGCAGGACTTGGTGAATCTCCGTCTCAGGACTTTGGATGATTTCCTGAGTAATGGCTTCATGATCTGTATCAAAGAGATGTTCAAAAGTATGGGAGTAGGCACCATGTCCCAGGTCATGTAGGAGCGCAGCAGTCATGGTCAAGAGAGATTCGGCTGGATTCCATTCCTCAGGATATTTTTCTTCAAAAATCTCCGTGATACGTCGAGCAATCTCATAGACCCCCAAACAGTGGGAAAAGCGACTGTGCTCCCCACCATGGAAAGTATAGCTGGAAGTCCCTAGCTGTTTGATACGACGCAGACGTTGAAATTCTTTTGTATTGATCAAGTCATAGATGACCTGATTGTTTACATGGATGTAGTTGTGAACAGGGTCACGGAATACTTTTTCGTTCATATGACCATTATAGCAAAATCCTGCTCTTTTTGGTAAAATAGTAGGACAAGAGACAAGAAAGAGGATTTGATGTGAAGATTCGGATGCGAAATACGATTCAGTTTGATGAACAGTTGGAAGTCATCGACCAACTCTATGATGTGGAAGCGCGTGAAAAGGGGGATTATAGCTATTTACTCTTTTATAATGAGGAAAAGGAAAAAGTGGTTCTCAAGTTTCATCAAGAAGAACTGGTGATGACCCGTTTCTCGAGTCCGAAGACCATCATGCGTTTTCTAAAAGATAGTGATAGTTTAGCCTATATTCCCACACCCATGGGCATGCAGGAGTTTATCATTCAGACCAGTCGTTACGAGGTTGAAGGACAAAAAATCCACCTAGCCTATCAACTGCAAAATCAAGAGGGAAATCCTTTTGCCAGCTATCAATTAGAAATTACTTGGGGATAAGAAAAAGGTTGGTGCGAGCCAACCTTATTTGATATAAAGTTCTTGGCTTTTTAGGACAATTTCACGTACATTTGCAAACTTCTTGAGTTTTTTAAGTTCTTCAGGATGGGTTACGAGAGTGATAACATAGCCCTCTTTACCCATGCGACCTGTACGCCCCGCACGGTGAGTGTAGGTTTCCATGTCTCTAGGAACATCAAAGTTTACGACACATTCTAGGCTATCAATATCAATCCCACGTGCCAGAAGGTCAGTTGCAAGGAGCAGCGTTAGCTGCTTGTCTTTGAACTTTTCTAAGATGACTTTTCGAAATTTAACATTGACATCGCTAGCGAGGGAAACAGCCAAGACATCGCGATACTGTAGTTTTTCCTCTGCACTTCCAAGATCTGATAGGCTATTAAAGAAAACTAGTCCGCGGAAATCCTCTACATGAGCCAATTTTCGTAGCATGTCTACTCGGTGACGTTGGTCTACTTGCATGTAGAAGTGCTGGATGTTATCCAATTTTTGGTCAGAGAGATCAATGGTGCGCGTGTTTGGTGCAATCTTTTCTTGGTCAAACTTGGTCGTCGCACTCATGTAGATAAGTTGGTGGTCACGAGGTGCATAGTGAGTGATTTTTTCGACAAAGTGAATCTGAGAATCATCGAGCAATTGGTCAAATTCATCCAGAATGATGGTTTCCACATTCATCATCTTGATTTTTTTCAATTTAATCAACTCAAAGATACGGCCAGGGGTTCCAATGAGAATTTCTGGTCCTTTTTTAAGTCGCTCAATCTGGCGTTTCTGACTTGAACCTGATAAGAAGAGTTGAGCAGTCAAACCGATAGCCTCTGCCCACGTTTTACATACGTCAAAAATCTGTCCAGCAAGTTCTGTATTTGGTGCTAGTATCAAGAGTTGCTGGGCTTTTTTCTTTTGTAGTCTTAGAAGACTTGGCAGGAGGTAAGCTAGGGTCTTACCAGTTCCTGTTGGGCTCACTCCTAGGAGGTTTTCTCCAGTAAGAATGGACTCCAATAGTTGAGTTTGAATGGGAGTAAATTCTTGGAAACCGAGTTGGTCGCTCAATTTCTGCCATTCAGTGGGTAGTTTGGTTTTCATTTTTCTGCCTCAAATCTAATGCCAGCAGTCTGGCGCATGGTATAGAGTAAATCATGAACAGAGCCTGCATCATCTAGCCAAGTCTGGTAGAGCGTCTGGTCTGGTTGCTGGATCATATGTGCGAATGCTGCGACTTCCTCAGTCATCGTATGAGGAGCTTGTTGGATAGGGAGTTGAACTTGATTTCCTTGGTGGTCGGTAAAAATAGCTGAGCGGATATGTTCAATCGTGTTGAGGGTCAAGGTTCCATCTGCTGTGTATATCTCACAAGGAAGATTGGAAGTGATGTTTTTCCCAGCTTTGATATGAACTTGAAAGTCAGGGTAGAAGAGGATACCGTCTCCATTTAGGTCAATGCTATTGTCAAGCTGTTGAGCTTGATAAGTCGCGTCTTGAGCCTTTCCAAAGAGGCGAATAGCGGCATAGAGAGGATAAATCCCCAAGTCCATAAGAGCTCCGCCAGCAAAACGATCTGAAAAGACATTAGGCGTCTGTCCCGCCAACAAGTCAGGCATCTTTGAAGAATACTTGGCATAGTTGAAATCTGCGCCTAAGATTTGCTTGTCTACTAAAAAATTCTTAATAGTAGTAAAGGCTTCTTCGTGGTAATTACGAGCTGCTTCAAAGATAAAACAGTGATTTTTCTCGGCTGTTTGCCTCAAATCTAGCCATTCATGTGGCTGAGTGACAGCTGGCTTTTCAAGAATGACGTGCTTACCAGCAGACAAGGCAACCTTGGCTTGCACAAAATGCAAGGAGTTTGGACTAGCGATATAGACTACATCAAAGGAAGACTTAAAGAAGTCTTCTAATTGATCAAAGAGCTGGATATTCTGGTAGCGAGAAGCAAAGGTTGCGGCAGTTTCTAGTTTTCTAGAATAGACTGCAACTAGCTGGTATTCTCCGTTAGCATGGGCTGCTTCTATGAAATGATGGCTGATAGCGCCTGTTCCGATGACACCTAATTTAAGCATAAATACTCCTTTTCCGACTTCAAATCCTTCCTTCATTATAACATAGAAAAGAAGGACTATCCAACAGATGGTAAAAATTTTCAAATGGACTACGCATTTCTTGGAGAAAGTGGTACAATATTTAGATAAGTAGAGAAATGAGAAGGGGGGAGAAAATGAGATTATTACCAATAAGAAAAATATCACGTCAGTCTAAGAGACTAGCGCTTTTTTTGACTTTTTGCGCAGGGTATGTAGATGCCTATACCTTTATCGTTCGAGGGAACACCCTTGTGGCTGGACAAACTGGGAATGTGGTTTTTCTTTCTGTAGGACTCATTCAACAAAATGTATCGGACGCCAGTGCCAAAGTAATGACCTTGCTTTTCTTTATGATGGGTGTCTTTTTTCTGACATTGTATAAGGAAAAACTACGAATTGTTAAAAAGCCGATTTTGTCCTTGATTCCACTTGCAATCCTGTCCTTAATTATAGGTTTTGTGCCACAAACTGTTGATAATATCTATCTCGTACCGCCATTAGCCTTTTGTATGGGACTGGTGACAACTGCTTTTGGAGAAGTGTCAGGTATTGCTTATAATAATGCTTTTATGACAGGGAATATCAAACGAACCATGTTAGCTTTTGGGGATTATTTTCGGACCAAACATACGCCTTTCCTACGAGAGGGCTTGATTTTTGTTAGCTTGCTTAGCAGTTTTGTCTTTGGAGTCATTTTTTCGGCTTATTTGACGATTTACTATCAAGAGAAGACCATTCTTGGTGTTCCTATTATGATGAGTATCTTTTACATCTGTATGCTTTTTGCTTCTTGGAGGAAAAAAGGGAAAGAAAAACTTAAATTTGATTGATTTCGCTTGTAAGAAAAAAGAAGATATGCTATACTTGAAGAGTTGACTATGCACAATCCTGTGCAACCGCACGAACATCGTTGCTCGTCGTATACAAAATTTAAACTTTGTTATGCTTAGAGCTCTTCTTTTAAGTGGTTCGTCCCACGATGCTAGGCGAGTCTTCACAAAAATACGGGGAAACCCTAAAAATCATAGGAGGTGCATAATGAGCACATACGCAATTATCAAAACTGGCGGAAAACAAGTTAAAGTTGAAGTTGGTCAAGCAGTTTACGTTGAAAAATTGAACGTTGAAGCTGGTCAAGAAGTTACTTTTAACGAAGTTGTTCTTGTTGGTGGTGAAAACACTGTTGTCGGAACTCCACTTGTTGCTGGAGCTACTGTAGTTGGAACTGTTGAAAAACAAGGAAAACAAAAGAAAGTTGTTACTTACAAGTACAAACCTAAAAAAGGTAGCCACCGTAAACAAGGTCACCGTCAACCATATACAAAAGTTGTCATCAACGCGATCAACGCTTAATTTTAAGGAGAACACATGATACAAGCAGTCTTTGAGAGAGCCGAAGATGGCGAGCTGAGGAGTGCGGAAATTACTGGACACGCTGAGAGTGGCGAATACGGCTTAGATGTCGTGTGTGCATCGGTTTCTACGCTTGCCATTAACTTTATCAATTCAATTGAGAAATTTGCAGGCTATGAACCAATCCTAGAATTAAACGAAGATGAAGGTGGCTATCTAAAGGTTGAAATACCAGCGGATCTTCCTTCGCACCAGAGAGAAATGACGCAGTTATTCTTCGAATCATTTTTCTTAGGTATGGCAAACTTATCGGAGAACTCTTCTGAGTTCGTCCAAACCAGAGTTATCACAGAAAACTAACACGGAGGAAAACATTATGTTAAAAATGACTCTTAACAACTTGCAACTTTTCGCCCACAAAAAAGGTGGAGGTTCTACATCAAACGGACGTGATTCACAAGCTAAACGTCTTGGGGCTAAAGCAGCTGACGGACAAACTGTAACAGGTGGATCAATCCTTTACCGTCAACGTGGTACACACATCTACCCAGGTGTAAACGTTGGACGTGGTGGGGACGATACTTTGTTCGCTAAAGTTGAAGGCGTAGTACGCTTTGAACGTAAAGGACGCGATAAAAAACAAGTTTCTGTTTACCCAATCGCAAAATAAAAAGGTTCAGTGAACCTTTTTATCCTGAGCCTTGAAATGAAAAGGCAAGGAAGCTAGAAGTAGCATTAAATAAGGCTTTCCGAGTTTTCGGAGAGCCTATTTTTTTGTTTTGATACCCATAATTCTTTGTTACTAGTGTAGATGAATTTTATGAGTGACATTATTTTTCCTACGTGGAAAACTTCTAAAATATGGTATAATGAACAGATAGAGAAGTTGGGGGTAGAAGATGAATATTCAACAATTACGCTATGTTGTTGCTATTGCTAATAGCGGTACTTTCCGTGAAGCTGCTGAAAAGATGTATGTTAGTCAGCCCAGTCTGTCTATTTCTGTGCGCGATTTGGAAAAAGAGTTAGGCTTTAAAATTTTCCGTCGGACGAGTTCAGGAACGTTTTTGACACGTCGCGGTATGGAATTTTATGAGAAAGCGCAAGAATTGGTCAAAGGCTTTGATGTTTTTCAAAATCAGTATGCCAATCCTGAGGAAGAAAAGGATGAATTTTCCATTGCCAGCCAGCACTATGACTTCTTGCCACCAACCATTACGGCCTTTTCAGAACGTTATCCTGACTATAAGAACTTTCGTATTTTTGAGTCTACTACAGTTCAAATTTTAGACGAAGTGGCCCAAGGACATAGTGAGATTGGGATTATCTACCTCAACAACCAAAATCAAAAGGGAATTATGCAACGAGTTGAAAAGCTTGGTTTAGAAGTTATTGAACTAATTCCTTTCCAGACTCACATTTATCTTCGTGAAGGGCATCCTTTAGCACAGAAAGAAGAACTAGTCATGGAGGATTTAGCTGATCTACCAACAGTTCGTTTCACTCAGGAAAAGGACGAGTACCTTTACTATTCAGAGAACTTTGTTGATACCAGCGCGAGCTCACAGATGTTCAATGTGACGGACCGTGCTACTTTGAATGGTATTTTGGAGCGGACGGATGCTTATGCGACTGGATCTGGGTTTTTAGATAGTGACAGTGTCAATGGCATTACAGTCATTCGCCTCAAGGATAATCTAGATAACCGCATGGTCTATGTCAAACGGGAAGAAGTGGAGCTTAGTCAAGCTGGGACACTTTTTGTTGAGGTTATGCAAGAATATTTTGATCAAAAGAGGAAATCATGAAAAAAAGAGGCATAGTAGCAGTCATTATACTGCTTTTGATTGGGTTGGATCAGTTGGTCAAAAATTATGTTGTCCAGCAGATTCCACTGGGTGAAGTGCGTTCGTGGATACCCAATCTTGTTAGCTTGACCTATCTGCAAAATAGAGGAGCAGCCTTCTCCATGCTGCAAGATCAGCAGTGGTTTTTTGCCATCATTACCTTGGTTGTTATGGCAGGTGCCATATGGTATCTACATAAGCATATGGAGGACTCTATCTGGATGGTCTTTGGACTGACTCTGATTATCGCGGGAGGTCTGGGCAACTTTATCGACAGAATGAGTCAAGGTTTTGTGGTGGATATGTTCCACCTAGACTTTATCAACTTTGCGATTTTCAATGTGGCTGACAGCTATTTGACAGTTGGTGTCATTGTTTTATTGATTGCAATGCTTAAAGAGGAAGTAAATGGAAATAAAAATTGAAACTGGTGGGCAACGTTTAGACAAGGCCCTGTCGGATTTGACAGAATTGTCACGCAGTCACGCTAATGAACAAATCAAGGCTGGACAAGTCTTGGTTAATGGGCAAGCCAAGAAAGCAAAATATACGGTCCAAGAGGGGGATGTCGTAACTTACCATGTGCCAGAACCAGAAGTTTTGGAGTATGTGGCTGAGGATATTCCGCTAGAAATCATCTACCAAGATGAGGATGTAGCAGTCGTTAACAAGCCTCAAGGCATGGTTGTCCATCCGAGTGCTGGTCATACTAGCGGAACCTTGGTCAATGCCCTCATATACCATATCAAGGACCTGTCAGGTATCAATGGGGTTCTCCGCCCAGGAATCGTTCACCGCATTGACAAGGACACGTCTGGTCTGCTCATGATTGCTAAAAATGATGAGGCCCACTTGGCACTTGCCCAAGAGCTAAAAGATAAGAAGTCTCTACGCAAATACTGGGCGATTGTTCACGGCAATCTGCCAAATGATCGTGGTGTGATTGAAGCGCCGATTGGTCGGAGCGAAAAAGACCGTAAGAAACAGGCTGTGATTGCTAAAGGGAAGCCGGCAGTGACGCGTTTTCATGTCTTGGAACGTTTTGGTGATTATACCTTAGTGGAGTTGCAACTGGAAACAGGACGTACCCACCAAATCCGTGTCCATATGGCTTATATTGGTCATCCAGTCGCGGGTGACGAGGTCTATGGTCCACGCAAAACCTTGAAAGGACATGGACAATTCCTCCATGCTAAGACTCTAGGCTTTACCCATCCGAGAACAGGTGAAACCTTGGAGTTCACGGCAGATATTCCAGAGATTTTTAAAGAAACGCTGGAAAGGTTGCGTCAAACTGAGAATAGATAAAAGAGTTGAGATTGTTGTCTCAACCTTTTTTGTTTCAAGTCTTTTCTATTTTAAAGCATTCATGTTATAATGGATAAATATGAAGAATCGGAGTGAGAATATGAAGTACAAACGAATCGTCTTTAAGGTGGGGACCTCCTCCTTGACAAATGAAGACGGAAGTTTATCAAGAAGTAAAGTAAAGGCAATTACCCAGCAATTGGCTATGCTGCATGAGGCTGGGCATGAGTTGATTTTAGTTTCATCTGGGGCAGTAGCCGCTGGCTTTGGAGTTTTGGGTTTTAAAAAGCGTCCGACCAAGATTGCAGATAAACAAGCTTCGGCTGCAGTAGGCCAAGGTTTGCTCCTAGAAGAGTACACAACCAACCTCCTCATGCGTCAAATCGTTTCCGCGCAAATTTTGCTGACACAGGATGATTTTGTAGATAAACGTCGCTATAAGAATGCCCATCAGGCCTTGTCTGTATTGCTTCATCGTGGTGCCATTCCTATCATCAACGAGAATGACAGTGTCGTCATTGATGAGCTCAAGGTTGGGGACAATGACACTCTAAGTGCCCAGGTAGCGGCTATGGTCCAAGCAGACCTTTTGGTTCTCTTGACCGATGTGGATGGTCTCTATACTGGCAATCCCAACTCAGATCCAAGAGCTAAACGTCTTGAGAAAATCGAGACTATCAATCGTGAGATTATTGATATGGCTGGTGGAGCAGGTTCGTCTAATGGTACAGGTGGTATGTTGACTAAAATCAAAGCTGCAACTATTGCGACGGAGTCGGGTGTGCCAGTCTATATCTGCTCGTCCATGAAATCAGATGCCTTGATTGAGGCAGCGGAAGAGATCAAGGATGGATCCTTCTTTGTTGCGCAAGAGAAGGGACTTCGTACCCAGAAACAATGGCTGGCTTTCTATGCACAAAGTCAGGGAACGATTTGGGTAGATGGTGGAGCTGCAGAGGCACTTTCAAAAAACGGGAAAAGTCTCCTTTTATCGGGTGTGGTAGAAGTGGAAGGAAACTTCTCTTACCACGATATTGTCACAGTAGCAGATAAAGAAACAGGTCAATCTCTTGGAAAGGGACGTGTCCAATTTGGCGTTTCAGCCTTGGAAGATATGCTCCGTTCTCAAAAAGCTAAGGGAGTCTTGATTCACCGTGATGACTGGATTTCCATTACTCCTGAAATCCAGCTACTCTTTACAGAATTCTAGAGGTGAACGATGGTAAGTACACAAGAACAATTTGAAAAGGTACAAGCTGTTAAAAAATCGATCAACACTGCTAGTGAAACAGTGAAAAACCAAGCCTTGCTAGTCATGGCTGATCATTTATTGGCAGCTACTGAGGAGATTTTAGCGGCCAATGCCCTCGATATGGAAGCGGCCAAGGGGAAAGTTTCAGATGTCATGCTGGATCGTCTTTATTTGGATGCGGGACGTATAGAAGCGATGGCATCTGGGATTCGTGAAGTGGTTACTTTACCAGATCCTATTGGTGAAGTCCTAGAGACAAGTCAGCTTGAAAATGGCTTGGTTATCACCAAAAAACGGGTGGCCATGGGGGTTATTGGTATTATCTATGAAAGTCGTCCGAATGTAACTTCTGATGCGGCTGCTTTGGCTCTCAAGAGTGGCAATGCGGTTGTTCTTCGTAGTGGTAAGGACGCCTACCAAACAGCTCATGCTATTGTAACAGCTCTGAAGAAAGGTTTGGAGACGACTACCATCCATCCAGAGGTGATTCAACTGGTGGAAGATACCAGTCGAGAAAGTAGCTATGCCATGATGAAGGCCAAGGGTTATCTAGACCTTCTCATTCCTCGTGGAGGTGCTGGCTTGATCAATGCTGTGGTTGAAAATGCTATCGTACCTGTTATCGAGACAGGAACTGGGATTGTCCATGTCTATGTGGACAAGGATGCCGATGAAGACAAGGCTCTGTCTATCATCAACAATGCTAAAACCAGTCGTCCTTCTGTCTGCAATGCAATGGAGGTTTTGCTGGTTCATGAAGACAAGGCAGCAAGCTTTCTTCCTCGCTTGGAGAAAGTGCTGGTTGCAGAGCGTAAGGAGTCTGGACTGGAACCGATTCAATTCCGCCTAGATAGTAAAGCAAGTCAGTTTCTTTCAGGTCAAGCAGCTGAGGCCCAAGACTTTGACACTGAGTTTTTAGACTATATCCTTGCGGTTAAGGTCGTGAGTAGTTTAGAGGAAGCGGTTGAGCATATCGAAGCCCACAGTACCCATCATTCGGATGCCATTGTGACAGAAAATGTTGAAGCTGCGGCTTACTTTACAGATCAAGTAGACTCTGCAGCGGTTTATGTCAATGCCTCAACGCGTTTCACTGACGGTGGGCAATTTGGTCTTGGATGTGAGATGGGGATTTCGACTCAGAAACTGCACGCGCGTGGTCCAATGGGCTTGAAGGAATTAACTAGCTACAAGTATGTGGTTACTGGTGACGGACAGATAAGGGAGTAAGAGATGAAGATTGGATTTATCGGTTTGGGAAATATGGGAGCTAGCTTGGCTAAGGCTGTTTTGCAGGCCAAGACGGGTGAACAGATTCTCCTTGCCAATCGTAGTCAAGCGAAAGTAGATGCTTTCATTGCCAACTTCGGCGGTCAGGCTTCTAGCAATGAAGAAATTTTTGTAGAAGCAGATGTAATCTTTCTAGGAGTTAAGCCTGCTCAGTTTTCTGAACTGCTTTCTCAATATCAGTCTATCCTTGAAAAACGAGAGAGTCTTCTTTTGATTTCCATGGCGGCTGGATTGACCTTGGAAAGACTGGCCAAATTTCTGCCCAGTCACCACCGAATCATTCGCATCATGCCCAATACTCCAGTGGCTATCGGCCAAGGAGTGATTAGTTATGCCATGTCAGCAAATTGTCGTGCTGAGGACAATAGTCTTTTTTCTCAGTTATTAGCCAAAGCTGGTCTCTTGGTTGAGCTGGGGGATGGCTTAATCGATGCGGCGACAGGTCTAGCAGGTTGTGGACCAGCCTTTGTCTACCTTTTTATCGAGGCTTTAGCAGATGCAGCTGTGCAGACAGGATTACCCCGAGAAACGGCTTTGAAAATGGCAGCCCAAACAGTAGTTGGCGCAGGACAAATGGTTCTTGAAAGTCAGCAACATCCTGGTGTCTTGAAAGACCAAGTTTGTAGCCCAGGAGGTTCGACTATCGCTGGTGTAGCAAGTCTGGAAGAACATGCCTTTAGAGGCACAGTCATGGATGCAGTTCATCAAGCCTATAGACGAACACAAGAACTAGGTAAATAAGAGGTTGGATGACTCCCAACCTCTTTTATGGTCGATTGAATGGAGAAGACGCAAAAAGATTGTCACAAAAACCTATTTTTTTGATAGAATAGAAGGTAGAAAAAAAGAAATGAGTTAGACATGTCAAAAGGATTTTTAGTCTCTCTTGAGGGACCAGAGGGAGCAGGAAAGACCAGTGTTTTAGAGGCTTTACTCCCAATTTTAGAGGAAAAAGGAGTAGAGGTGCTGACAACTCGTGAGCCAGGCGGAGTCTTGATTGGGGAGAAGATTCGTCAAGTGATTTTGGATCCAAGTCATACTCAGATGGATCCTAAAACAGAGCTCCTTCTCTATATCGCTAGTCGCAGACAGCACTTGGTGGAAAAAGTTCTGCCTGCTCTTGAAGCTGGTAAGTTGGTCATTATGGACCGCTTCATCGATAGTTCCGTTGCTTATCAGGGATTTGGTCGTGGCTTGGATATTGATGCCATTGATTGGCTCAATCACTTTGCGACAGATGGCCTCAAACCTGACTTGACACTCTATTTTGACATTGAAGTGGAAGAAGGACTGGCTCGCATTGCTGCTAATAGTGACCGCGAGGTCAATCGTTTGGACATGGAAGGTTTAGACTTGCACAAAAAAGTCCGTCAAGGCTACCTCTCTCTTCTGGAAAAAGAAAGAAATCGTATTGCCAAGATTGATGCCAGTCTTCCTTTGGAGCAAGTTGTGGAAACAACCAAGGCGGTCTTGTTTGAGAGAATGGGATTGACAAGATGAAACAAGATCAACTAAAGGCTTGGCAACCAGACCAGTTTGACCGCTTTGTCCGTATCCTAGAACAAGATCAGCTCAATCATGCCTATCTTTTTTCGGGTTTCTTTGGAAGCTTGGAAATGGCGCAGTTTTTGGCTAAGAGCCTCTTTTGTAGGGATAAAGTAGGCGTTCTACCATGTGAAAAATGTCGAAACTGCAAGCTGATTGAACAGGAAGAATTTCCCGATGTTACTTTAATCAAGCCAGTCAATCAGGTCATCAAGACAGAGCGCATTCGAGAATTGGTGGGTCAGTTTTCCCAAGCAGGGATTGAAAGCCAGCAACAGGTTTTTATTATCGAGCAAGCTGAGAAAATGCATCCCAACGCAGCCAACTCTCTGCTAAAGGTCATCGAAGAACCCCAGAGTGAAGTTTACATTTTCTTCTTAACCAGCGATGAGGAAAAGATGTTGCCGACTATCCGAAGTCGGACACAGATTTTCCACTTTAAAAAGCAAGAAGAAAAGCTCATCTTGCTTTTAGAACAAATGGGGCTTGTCAAGAAAAAAGCGACTCTTTTAGCCCAGTTTTGTCAATCACGTGCTGAAGCAGAAAAGTTGGCTAATCAGGCAAGTTTTTGGACCTTGGTCGATGAAAGTGAACGCCTGCTGACCTGGTTATTAGCCAAGAAAAAAGAAAGTTATCTTCAGGTTGCTAAATTAGCCAGCTTGGCAGATGACAAGGAAAAACAAGATCAGGTCTTGCGAATCCTCGAAGTTCTTTGTGGACAGGACCTCTTGCAAGCAAGGATTCGACAGATTCTACAAGATTTGCTAGAAGCCAGAAAAATGTGGCAGGCTAATGTCAGTTTTCAAAATGCCATGGAATATCTGGTCTTGAAAGAAATATAAACTCAAAAATGAACGATAAAGAAAGGAAAGGGCTGTTTTATGGACAAAAAAGAATTATTTGACGCGCTGGATGATTTTTCCCAACAGTTATTGGTGACCTTGGCCGATGTGGAAGCCATCAAGAAAAATCTCAAGAGCCTGGTAGAGGAAAATACAGCTCTTCGCTTGGAAAATAGTAAGTTGCGCGAACGCTTAGGCGAGGTGGAAGCAGATACTCCCGTCAAGGCTAAGCATGTTCGTGAAAGCGTCCGTCGAATCTATAAAGACGGGTTTCACGTATGTAATGATTTTTATGGACAACGCCGAGAGCAGGACGAAGAATGTATGTTCTGTGACGAGTTGTTGTACAGGGAGTAGGCATGCAGATTCAAAAAAGTTTTAAGGGGCAGTCTCCCTATGGGAAGCTTTACCTAGTGGCAACGCCAATTGGCAATCTAGATGATATGACCTTTCGTGCTATCCAAACCTTGAAAGAAGTGGATTGGATTGCGGCTGAGGACACGCGCAATACCGGGCTTTTGCTCAAGCATTTTGATATTTCTACTAAGCAAATCAGTTTTCATGAGCACAATGCCAAGGAAAAAATTCCTGATTTGATTGAGTTTTTGAAAGCGGGACAAAGTATTGCTCAGGTTTCTGACGCGGGTTTGCCTAGCATCTCGGACCCTGGTCATGATTTGGTCAAGGCAGCTATTGAGGAAGATATTGCAGTAGTGACAGTTCCAGGTGCTTCTGCAGGGATTTCTGCCTTAATTGCCAGTGGCCTAGCACCACAGCCACATATCTTTTACGGTTTCTTACCGAGAAAATCAGGCCAGCAAAAGCAATTTTTCGACTTGAAAAAAGATTATCCAGAAACTCAGATTTTCTATGAATCGCCCCATCGTGTGGCAGATACGCTAGAAAATATGCTAGAAGTCTACGGTGACCGCTCGGTGGTCTTGGTTCGAGAATTAACCAAAATCTATGAAGAGTACCAACGAGGAAAGATCTCTGAATTGCTGGAAAGTATCGCTGAGACACCGCTTAAGGGCGAGTGTCTTCTCATCGTTGAAGGTGCCAGTCAGGATGTGGAGGAAAAGGATGAGGAGGGCTTGTTCTTAGAAATCCAATCCCGTATCCAGCAAGGCATGAAGAGAAATCAAGCCATAAAAGAAGTTGCTAAACTCTACCAGCGGAATAAAAGTCAGCTCTATGCTGCCTACCACGACTGGGAAGAAAATCAATCTTAACGATAGGGAAATGAGTCCAGTTTTAATCAATTCTGAGACCTCAGTTTAAGAAAAAATCAGTATTTATAAAGAACAGTGTAATCCTTTTACACTGCTTTTCTATTGCAGAAATAAATTTGCTATATTGAAATCGAAAATCTTGAAAAGAAGCTTCAAATTTGATAGAATTGAGGCTGGTATATACTGGAGCAAAACATATATAAAAGTGCATCTCTTTTATGCCAATTAACCATCGAATTTTATCAAAAAACTCTTGAAAAGCCATTAACTGACTAGGCTTGATGCTTGTATTTCCGTGAAATTCTTACTTAAGTATCACGCTTTGTTAATGATCATGAGGTTAACAAAGAGTGGAATTTTTAAAAAAGGAAAGGAATAGAATGTTTCGAAGTAAAAAATTTAACAAAGATTTCGAGATCGTGGATGAGAAAAAGCGCTATAAGCTTTACAAATCGGGGAAAAACTGGGTAAAAGCCTCGAATTCCCAACTGGATCTCTTCCGTATCGGTGGGATGGGAGAAGTTGTCTCGACTAGCCTATCTGACACTGAAGAACTTGACCACGCTCACTTGAATGCCAACACGCTTGCAGGTATAGGGGCCATCTTAGCCGCCGGGGCCGCAGGTTTTGTTGTAACTCAAGAGCAAACTGTATATGCAGATGAGACATCTGAGTACAAGGAAACTGGTAAGGCAGTCATCGCAACTGAGCCCCAAGCTGATGCGACAACTGAAGCCAGCAATAACTCTATCATTGCCCAAGCACAAGCAGAAGTGAAGGAACAAGCAGAGCAAGACTCTGCATCTGTTTCTGAGTCAGTCAGTCAATCTGTAAGTGCTTCTCTTTCGACAAGCGTTTCTGTATCAGCTAGTCTATCAGCAAGTGCGTCAGCTAGCAGTTCAGTTACTACCAGCCAGTCAGCTGTAAGTCCTGCTTCTGAGTCAGCCTCTGTTAGTGAAACTCCATCGCAATCAGCGAGTGTGCAAGCATCAGCCTCAACTCCTGTCTCTGAGTCAGCATCTGCTAGCGCTCAACCTGCTCCTTCAGTAAGTGTCCAAACTTCAGCATCTCTAGCTGAAAGCACTAGCTCTGTTAGCGAGTCAGAAGTTCAAACCTCTGTCTCAACTTCGACCTCAGCATCCCTTGATGTCAAGACTGCTCCTGCTGAGAGCCTTGCGACCAGCAAGCTAGGTGACGCCTTGTCAAGCGCAACCCAACTCAGCAGCCAAGTGGCAACAACTAGCAATAACCTAGCCGCTGGTGTGATCGCTGATAAGAATCAAGCCCAAGGCAAGGATGCGCTCAAACAAGCTGAGAAGAGTCAAACAGTAGATAAGACCGTGACCACTTCACCAAAAGAGTCTGTCAGTACTTCTGCTAGTGCCAGTCAATCAACAAGTGGACCGAATGTTTCTGTAGTGTCAAGTCTGTCTGTTGAACAGAGTGGATCGACAACAGTAATTGACCAGCAACCTTCTACTTCAAAAGAAGCAAAGAACCTTGAAATTGACTCAGCTGAATTAAAAACAACTGAAATCACTGGTAAGAATAGTGTCAGTGGAGTTCAATCAACTTCTGCCACAACTAGCCTAATTGAAGCTGCTACGGTTGCACTAGCATCTTCAGAAGTCACTGCTAAACAACAAGAAGAAAACCGTAGGAAGTTGACCAATCTTTCAGCTGAAATAGGTGACTATCTAGCAAAAGCGGTTGATTTACCAAATACGGATTCAGCTCTTGCTAAGGCCAATGCTGCAGTAACAGAAATTGAAAAAGCCCTGACTGATCCAACTAGTGATTTAACAACAGTATTGCAAAAAGCTACTTCAGCGCGTAATTCGATTGTCAATGCTGTGTTGGCGGCTAATTCTGGTGTGCGTGATCCACGAAATGGGACAGAAATTGCTAGAGGGTCACACTCACGTGCAGCCTCTAATCCGCCTACAATCTCTATGCCATCTAATATCACAATTTATAATGATGAATCAGTTAATTTCCAGATAAGGCTGAATGATGATAAAGGGATGGATAAAATCACGGCTTCCCCATCCAATGCTATTATTACAGGTTTACATGCACCGAACTATCCAACTAGCAAGAAAGGGGGATTTGGAGATCTATCCACCTATGATCAATGGGGGAATAAATCAGGTGCCCAAACCACATACACTATTAACATAATAGGGACGGTGGGTCGTGAAAACGGAACTTGGAAACCCTATAAGCCTGGTACCTATGTTCTGGAGTACACAGTAAGAGATATTCATGGCCTGACTGCGACAGCACGTACGAATTTCCATATCAAAGGCTTCAACGAACGCCACAACCCAGTTAGTGGGGATACCGTTATTGTTAAGAATCCCTCTTCTTTGACTGTAAGTGAACGCAATCAAGTACTTGAAAAATTTAAAGAAAAAAACCAGTCGCTTTTATCTGGTAGTGATTTTACGAAAGATGGCGTAACCGGAACGATTGCGGTAGCTGAAAATGGGAATATTACCATTACCTACCGTGATAATACTACAAATGTTATCCCAGCTAATGTGGATGCTGTTCCAGTTCCAAGTGCGACGGTGACTCGTAATGGTCAAGCCCTGACCCCTGTAAATGGCAACTATATTGTGTACGCAGGAGATGATATTCAAATTAATTTCACTGCTACAGATAATAGCGGGCAATTATCAGAATTTAAGATCGTTTCAAATGCAGATGCAAATGGCTCAGCCCTTGGAAGTAATTTCTTTGAAGATAATAAATATGGGACGGGAACTGTAGAGCATTTAACGGGGAATATCACAGCGACTACTGCTAGTCCAGCCCGTATTACTGTAAGAGCTCATTTGAATGATAATCTAGAGTATGATAAAAATGGTAGAAATAGTTGGCAACGCAATGCAGTAGCAACGGATAAGGCTGGTAATAGTAATAGTGCAGGAAATGATTCGCCGGGCAATGTACGTATTGTGCAAGGTAGACTGACGGATATTATGGAGGGAGTAGCACCGACTGAAACCTTCCAAGTAGAGAATGTTTCTCAATTAAATTCTCAAGAAAAAGCACGTATATTAGCAGCCGTTGAAAAATTAAATAATAAGCGGGAAAAACGTATAGACTCTTTCACTATTAGTGATAATAGAACAGTTACCATTATCTATAAAGATAAGACTACGGATACGATTACTATAAAACTTTCTGACAGTGATTATAAGAGTAGAAGTGCTTCAACTAGTCTAAGTCAAAGACAGTCAACCAGTGCATCGGTAAGTGCCAGCACTTTAGCGAGCGCATCGCTCAGCGCAAGTCGCTCAGCTTCAGCCAGCGTAAGTTCAAGCCGTTCAGCTTCAGCCAGTGTAAGCTCAAGCCGTTCAGCGAGTGCATCGCTTAGTGCAAGTCGCTCAGCTTCAGCCAGTGTAAGTTCAAGCCGTTCAGCGAGTGCATCAGTATCTGCAAGTCGCTCAGCGTCAGCCAGCGTAAGTTCAAGCCGTTCAGCGAGTGCATCGCTTAGTGCGAGTCAATCAGCTTCGGCAAGCGTAAGCTCAAGCCGTTCGGCAAGTGCATCAGTATCTGCAAGTCGCTCAGCTTCAGCCAGCGTAAGTTCAAGTCGTTCAGCGAGTGCATCAGTATCTGCAAGTCGCTCAGCTTCAGCATCTGTAAGTGCTAGCCAATCAGCAAGCGCATCAGTATCTGCAAGTCGCTCAGCTTCAGCGTCTGTATCAGCTAGCCGAAGTGCATCAGCATCTGTAAGTGCAAGTCAATCAGCAAGCACATCAGTAAGCGCAAGCCAAAGTGCTTCAGCATCTGTATCAGCAAGCATCAGTGCGAGCCAATCAGCATCAAGCTCAGCAAGTGCTAGTCAAAGTGCTTCAGCAAGTGCAAGCGACTCAGCATCTGTATCAGCTAGCCAAAGCGCTTCAGCATCAGCATCAGTAAGCTCAAGCGCTTCAGCATCAGTATCTGCAAGCCAATCAACTAGCGTATCAGTAAGCTCAAGTGAATCAACTTCAGCATCAGTATCTGCAAGTCAATCAACTTCAGCATCAGTATCTGCAAGCCAAAGCGCTTCAGCATCAGTAAGCTCAAGTGAATCAGCTTCAGCGTCTGTATCAGCTAGCCAAAGCGCTTCAGCGTCTGTATCTGCAAGTCAATCAACTAGCGCATCAGTAAGCTCAAGCCAAAGCGCTTCAGCGTCAGTATCAGCTAGCCAAAGCGCTTCAGCATCAGTAAGCTCAAGTGAATCAACTTCAGCATCAGTAAGTGCTAGTCAATCAGCTTCAGCATCAGTATCTGCAAGCGAATCAACTAGCGCATCAGTATCTGCAAGTGAATCAGCTTCAGCATCAGTAAGTGCTAGTCAATCAACTTCAGCATCTGTATCTGCAAGCCAATCAGCAAGCGCATCAGTATCTGCAAGCGAATCAACAAGCGCATCAGTATCTGCAAGTCAATCAGCTTCAGCGTCTGTATCAGCTAGCCAATCAGCTTCAGCATCTGTAAGTGCAAGCCAATCAGCTTCAGCATCTGTAAGTGCAAGCGAATCAGCTTCAGCATCTGTAAGTGCAAGCGAATCAACAAGCGCATCAGTATCTGCAAGTGAATCAACTTCAGCGTCTGTAAGTGCAAGCGACTCAGCTTCAGCATCAGTATCTGCAAGCCAAAGCGCTTCAGCGTCTGTAAGTGCAAGCGACTCAGCAAGCGCATCAGTATCTGCAAGTCAATCAACTAGCGCATCAGTAAGCTCAAGTCAATCAACTTCAGCATCTGTATCAGCTAGCCAATCAACTTCAGCGTCTGTATCAGCTAGCCAATCAACTTCAGCATCAGTATCTGCAAGTCAATCAACTTCAGCATCTGTATCAGCTAGTCAATCAGCAAGCGCATCAGTATCTGCTAGCCAAAGTGCTTCAGCATCAGTAAGCTCAAGCGAATCAACTAGCGCATCAGTATCAACTAGCCAAAGCGCTTCAGCATCAGTATCTGCAAGCCAATCAACTAGCGCATCTGTATCTGCAAGCCAATCAGCAAGCGCATCAGTAAGCTCAAGTGAATCAGCTTCAGCATCAGTATCAGCTAGCCAAAGCGCTTCAGCATCAGCATCAGTAAGCTCAAGCGCTTCAGCATCAGTATCTGCAAGCCAATCAACTAGCGTATCAGTAAGCTCAAGTGAATCAACTTCAGCATCAGTATCTGCAAGTCAATCAACTTCAGCATCAGTATCTGCAAGCCAAAGCGCTTCAGCATCAGTAAGCTCAAGTGAATCAGCTTCAGCGTCTGTATCAGCTAGCCAAAGCGCTTCAGCGTCTGTATCTGCAAGTCAATCAACTAGCGCATCAGTAAGCTCAAGCCAAAGCGCTTCAGCGTCAGTATCAGCTAGCCAAAGCGCTTCAGCATCAGTAAGCTCAAGTGAATCAACTTCAGCATCAGTAAGTGCTAGTCAATCAGCTTCAGCATCAGTATCTGCAAGCCAATCAGCTTCAGCATCTGTAAGTGCAAGCGAATCAACTAGCGCATCAGTATCTGCAAGTGAATCAGCTTCAGCATCAGTATCTGCAAGTCAATCAACTTCAGCATCTGTATCAGCTAGCCAATCAGCAAGCGCATCAGTATCTGTATCAGCTAGCCAATCAACTAGCGCATCAGTATCTGCAAGTGAATCAGCTTCAGCGTCTGTATCAGCTAGCCAATCAGCTTCAGCGTCTGTATCTGCAAGTCAATCAGCTTCAGCATCTGTAAGTGCAAGCCAATCATCTTCAGCATCTGTATCAGCTAGTCAATCAACTTCAGCATCAGTAAGTGCAAGCCAATCAACTTCAGCATCTGTAAGTGCAAGTCAATCAGCAAGCGCATCAGTAAGCTCAAGTGAATCAACTTCAGCATCAGTATCTGCAAGCCAATCAGCAAGCGCATCAGTATCTGCAAGCGAATCAGCTTCAGCGTCTGTATCTGCAAGTCAATCAACTAGCGCATCAGTAAGCTCAAGTCAATCAGCTTCAGCGTCTGTATCTGCAAGTCAATCAGCAAGCGCATCAGTAAGCTCAAGTCAATCAGCTTCAGCATCAGTATCAGCTAGTCAATCAGCAAGCGCATCAGTATCTGCAAGCCAATCAACTAGCGCATCAGTAAGTGCTAGTCAATCAGCTTCAGCATCAGTAAGTGCAAGTGAATCAGCTTCAGCGTCAGTATCTGCAAGTGAATCAACTTCAGCATCAGTATCTGCAAGTCAATCAGCTTCAGCGTCTGTATCAGCTAGCCAAAGCGCTTCAGCATCAGTATCAGCTAGCCAATCAGCAAGCGCATCAGTAAGCTCAAGTGAATCAGCTTCAGCGTCAGTATCTGCAAGTGAATCAGCTTCAGCATCAGTATCAGCAAGCCAATCAACTAGCGCATCAGTAAGTGCTAGTCAATCAGCTTCAGCATCAGTAAGTGCAAGTCAATCAGCAAGCGCATCAGTAAGCTCAAGTGAATCAACTTCAGCATCAGTATCAGCTAGTCAATCAGCTTCAGCATCAGTAAGTGCAAGTCAATCAGCAAGCGCATCAGTAAGCTCAAGCGAATCAGCTTCAGCGTCTGTATCAGCTAGCCAAAGCGCTTCAGCATCAGTAAGTGCAAGCCAATCAACTAGCGCATCAGTAAGCTCAAGTGAATCAGCTTCAGCGTCTGTATCTGCAAGTGAATCAGCTTCAGCATCAGTAAGCTCAAGTGAATCAACTAGCGCATCAGTATCTGCAAGCCAATCAGCTTCAGCATCAGTAAGCTCAAGTGAATCAACTTCAGCATCAGTATCAGCAAGCCAATCAACTAGCGCATCAGTAAGTGCTAGTCAATCAGCTTCAGCATCAGTAAGTGCAAGCCAATCAACTAGCGCATCAGTAAGCTCAAGTGAATCAACTTCAGCATCAGTATCAGCAAGCCAATCAACTAGCGCATCAGTAAGCTCAAGTGAATCAGCTTCAGCGTCTGTATCTGCAAGTGAATCAGCTTCAGCATCAGTATCAGCAAGCCAATCAACTAGCGCATCAGTAAGTGCTAGTCAATCAGCTTCAGCATCAGTAAGTGCAAG